>NZ_JAJCGT010000030.1:0-44540 GCF_020553185.1 Blautia sp. MSK18_10
AGAATTTTCGAGAATCGTATGTGTTTCACTGTTTAGTTATCAAGGTTGTCTGTCTTGCGACAGCTTGTTCATTTTATCATGTTGTTTTTGATTTGTCAAGAACTTTTTTAAGTTTTTTCAAATCTTTTTTTCAACCGATTTACTGTTTGTTGACAGCTTGTTTACTTTATCATAGTTTCAAGTGTTTGTCAACATCTTTTTTTATTTATTTTTTGTTTTCCAAAAAATAAAAACGGAGAAGGAGGGATTTGAACCCTCGCGCCGCGTTAGCGACCTATACCCTTAGCAGGGGCACCTCTTCGGCCTCTTGAGTACTTCTCCAGACTCCGAACTAATAGTTCAATATTAAATTCGAATGCACTTTGGAATCTCCCGAAGCGCATTTGTAATTATATGTAAAAAAACCTGTTTTGTCAACAGGTTTTTTTACTTTTTTTCATATTTTTTATTTTTACCCTAAAATCCGGTTTCAGGACTTGCAAATTTCATACTTCCATCAAGAAGTATACTGTGTTATTGTCGCTTCGATACGTTTTTTTACCTCTGCTGCAATCTCTGTTGTTTTCATATCTTTATACTCATCATAGTATATGGGTTCCAGAAAATGTACCTGCACTGTAAGTTTTTTGACAGATCCCGTATCAAACGCTTTATAAGAATCAATCAGTGCTACGGGTACGATCGGACATTTTGATTTCGTTGCAGCTTTAAAACTTCCACCTTTAAATTCCTGCGGATGATTGCCGTCTTTGCTTCTGGTTCCCTCGGCAAAAATCAGATAGTTTCTTCCTGCCTTTACTTCTTTGATAACATTAATGATTACCTGCATAGATTGTTTGACATCATCACGGTCAATCATAAACGCTTTCATGCATGCAAATACCTGCTTCAGAAATGGTACGTTTGTCAGCTCTTTTTTTGCCACTACCGAGAAAGGTACCGGACACACCTGTATGATTGCAAGTACATCAAATAATCCCTGATGATTGGGAAAGAAAATAAACCCATTTTCTTTTGGAATATTTTCCATACCATGACCGTCAATTACCAGATTACCGCCTTTCACTGCTCTGTTATCTACATATTTAAGAAGCTGATATCTCTGTTCTTCACTGTAACGTTCTGCATGCGATGCATACCAGCATAACTTAAACCATCCATATGGAACAAAAAAGAGATTTCTAAATACCATCAGTAATATTCTTTTCATTTTTTTGCCCTCGATATATTACACTCCTGCTTTTTCCGAAATTTTGTCTTCATATCCCGGATTTTTCTTGATAAATGTTTCATATGCTTTGGTATACGTCTTGTAAGCATCTGTCTTCATAAATTGGACATATGCTGTAGCCGCCTGAGTTTTCATATCATCTGTGATCTGTGATGGTGCCATGATATAATAAGTTTTATCCTGTTTACCAACCATATAAGTTTCAACACATGGATATTCCTGATCATCCTCCAGGATCAGATTGTAGGTTATGTATACATAACTGTACTTGTCATTTTCAGAAAGGATCTCACAATCCTGAACAGATACTTTCTTAGGATTATGTGCCGCAAAATATTTGAGTGTTGCTGTAATCTCTGTCTGAAGATCTGCTTCTGTATTATCTGCCTGGTTATAGCACTCCTTCACTTTCTTTTCTTTCCCGTCAGTATAGGACTGAATCAATTCCTCTGTTACTTTTTCCGGTGATTTATGACTCACTCCCCCGCATCCTGCCACACAGAGTGTCAGTAATACCAACACTCCGGCTGCAAGATATCTGTACCATTTCTTCATGGTTATTCCTCTTCCCCTCTGTTCTCATCCTGTGTCTCCTGATCTGTCGGCTGATCAGATTCTTCTGTTTCTGCACTGTCCGTAATTTCCACTGCTGCCTGCTGTGCATTTGTATCTTTTTCTTCTTTATCTCTCACTTTAGCTACACTGGCTACAGTGACACCCTCTGTAAGATTGATCAGTTTTACACCCGATGTAATTCTTCCAAGAATGGAAATATCAGCGCAGGCGATTCTGATGATAATACCTTCCGTAGTGATCAGCATTACTTCATTATCTTCATTTACAGCTCTTGCTCCGATTACATCACCGGTTTTCTCGGTAATCTTATAACATTTTACACCTTTACCGCCACGATTCTGACAGGTAAATTCGCCCATAGAAGTACGTTTACCCATACCATTTGCAGAAACTATCAGCAGACAATCTCCCTGAGAATTCAGCTGCATTGCTACCACTTCGTCTCCATCATCGATATTCATACCGCGTACGCCCATAGAAGTTCTGCCTGTACTTCTTACATCTGTTTCTTTAAAACGGATACACATACCATCTTTTGTAACAAGTATTATATCCTTCTTATCATCTGTAAGCTTAACCTCGATCAGTTCATCATCATCACGCAATGTGATAGCTGCCAGTCCGTTTTTACGCACATTCGCATATTCTTTAATCGGTGTTTTCTTTACCAGGCCATTCTTCGTAGCCATCATCAGATAATGACCATCTTCAAATTTGCGGAGCGGGATTACTGCAGTGATGCATTCCCCCGGCATAAGCTGTAACAGATTAATAATCGCAGTTCCTCTTGCAGTACGTCCTGCCTCCGGAATCTCATATGCCTTCAGACGATATACCCTTCCTGTATTTGTAAAGAACATCAGATAATGATGGGTAGTTGTCATCAGAAGTTCTTCAATGTAGTCATCCTCAAGAGTCTGCATTCCCTTGATTCCTCTTCCACCTCTGTTCTGGCTTCTGAAATTATCTACTGTCATTCTCTTAATATATCCAAGTTTGGTCATTGTGATCACTGTATTCTCTCTCGGAATCAGATCCTCTGTAGAAATATCGTATACATCATATCCGATAGAAGTCTTTCTGTCGTCTCCGTATTTCTCTGCAATTGCAAGAATTTCTTCCCGAATCACGCGAAGAAGAAGACTTCTGTCCGCAAGGATAGCCTCGTATTTACGGATTTTTTCCATTAAATCAGCATACTCTGCTTCCAGCTTCTCTCTTTCCAGACCTGTCAGAGCACGCAGACGCATATCTACGATTGCCTGTGCCTGAACATCTGTCAGTTCAAAGCGGTCCATTAACTCCTGTTTTGCGATCTGCACATTCTGCGAAGCTCTGATAATACGGATCACCTCATCAATATTGTCCAGTGCTTTCAGCAGACCTTCTAAAATGTGAGCTCGCTCTCTTGCTTTATTCAGGTCATATTTCGTTCTTCTGGTCACTACATCTTCCTGATGAGCCAGATAATATTCCAGCATCTGTTTCAGGTTTAATACCTTCGGTTCCAGACTTCCGTTATTCGGAATAAGTGAAAGCATATTTACGCCAAAAGTATCCTGTAACTGCGTATGCTTATACAGTAAATTCAAAACTACATTTGCATTTGCATCCTTGCGCAGATCAATACAGATTCTCATTCCCTCACGACTGGAATGGTCATTCAGGTCTGTGATTCCGTCAATCTTTTTATCTCTTACAAGTTCTGCAATCTTTGAGATCAGACGCGCTTTATTTACCAGATACGGAAGCTCTGTGACAATAATTCTGGACTTTCCGTTTGGAAGAGTCTCAATATTTGTCACTGCACGTACACGAATCTTACCGCGACCTGTTCTGTATGCTTCTTCAATCCCTCTTCTTCCAAGAATCGTCGCACCTGTAGGAAAATCAGGACCTTTTACAATATCCAGAATCTCTTCCATAGTCGTTTCGCGTTGTTCTTCAATGATATTGTCTATAATCTTGACAACAGCATCCACAACCTCTCTCAGATTATGAGGAGGGATATTGGTAGCCATACCTACTGCAATACCTGAAGTTCCGTTCACCAGAAGATTCGGATAACGGGACGGCAGTACAACCGGCTCTCTCTCTGTCTCATCAAAGTTTGGCTGGAAGTCAACAGTATCTTTGTTAATATCTGCCAGCATTTCCATGGAAATCTTACTCAGACGTGCCTCAGTGTATCGCATGGCCGCTGCCCCGTCACCATCTACGGAACCAAAGTTTCCATGTCCGTCTACCAGCGGATATCTGGTAGACCATTCCTGTGCCATATTTACAAGTGCTCCATAAATAGAACTGTCACCATGTGGATGATATTTACCCATTGTATCACCGACAATACGCGCACATTTACGATGCGGTTTGTCAGGACCATTATTCAGTTCTATCATGGAATACAATACACGTCGCTGAACCGGTTTCAGACCATCTCTTACATCAGGCAGCGCTCTGGAAGCGATAACGCTCATGGCATAGTCAATATAAGAGTCCTTCATGGTCTTTTCCAGATCCACCTCGTGGACTTTGTCAAAAATATTATCTTCCATTTATCTATTCTCCCTATTATCAGATATCCAGATTCTTTACAAATCTTGCATTCTCTTCAATAAATTCACGTCTCGGCTCTACCTTGTCACCCATCAGTGTAGTAAATGTAAGGTCAATCTCAGAAGTCGCAGCCTCATCCATGGTAACCTTAAGCAGGATTCGTTTCTCAGGATCCATTGTCGTCTCCCAAAGCTGGTCTGCATCCATCTCTCCAAGACCTTTATAACGCTGGATCTTGTTATTTCCGTCACGTCCGATTTCTGTCAGAATCTGATTCAGTTCATCATCGTCGTATGCATACCATACTTTCTTGTTCTTCTCCACCTTGTATAATGGCGGCTGTGCAAGATACACATATCCCTGTTTGATAAGCTCAGGCATAAAACGATACAGGAAAGTCAGCAGAAGGGTTGCGATGTGCGCACCATCGACATCGGCATCAGTCATAATAATAATCTTATGATAACGAAGTTTACTGATATCAAAATCTTCATGAATTCCTGTTCCGAAAGCTGTAATCATAGCTTTGATCTCTGCATTTGCATAAATCTTATCCAGACGTGCTTTCTCTACATTCAGGATCTTACCTCTCAGTGGAAGGATAGCCTGTGTTACACGATTTCTGGCTGTTTTTGCAGAGCCACCGGCGGAATCTCCCTCTACAATGTAGATTTCACAGTTCTCAGGATTCTTATCTGAACAGTCTGCAAGCTTTCCAGGAAGTGACATATTATCAAGTGCTGATTTTCTTCTGGTCAGATCACGAGCCTTACGTGCAGCCTCACGTGCTCTCTGTGCAAGAACTGATTTCTCTACTGTAGTTTTCGCTACTGTTGGATTCTGCTCAAGGAAAATCTCAAGCTGCTTGCTCACCACGCTGTCAACAGCCCCTCTTGCTTCACTGTTTCCAAGCTTCTGTTTTGTCTGACCTTCAAACTGGGGATTCTCAATCTTAACACTGACGATTGCAGTCAGACCTTCGCGGATATCATCGCCACTCAAATTGGGTTCACTGTCTTTAAGCAACTTGTTCTTTCTGGCATAATCATTGAACGTCTTTGTCAGGGCATTTCTGAAACCTACAATATGAGTACCACCCTCAGGTGTATTAATATTATTTACAAATCCATAGCAGTTCTCTGTATAAGAGTCATTGTGCTGCATGGCAACCTCTACAGACACACCGTTCTGCTGTCCTTCGCAGTAAATGATTTCCGGGTAAAGCGCTTCCTTGCTTCTGTTCAGATAGCTTACAAATTCACGGATACCACCTTCATAATGGAAAACTTTCTCTCTTTCCATTCCTTCTCTGGTATCTTTAAGAGAAATCTTCAATCCCTTTGTCAGGAATGCCATCTCTCTCAAACGCTGTTTCAGAATGTCATAATCATATACTGTTTCCTCAAATATTTCTTTATCCGGAAGGAAGACAACTGTTGTTCCGGTCTTATCCGGTTGGCAGTCTCCCACAACCTTCAGAGGATACATAGTTTTACCGCGTTCATATCTCTGCTGATAAATCTTACCTTCATGATAGATCCTTACTTCAAGCCATGTGGAAAGTGCATTTACTACAGACGCACCTACTCCGTGAAGACCACCGGATACCTTGTACCCTCCGCCTCCAAATTTACCGCCGGCATGAAGAATGGTAAATACTACTTCTACAGCAGGAATCCCTGCTTTATGATTGATTCCTACCGGAATACCACGTCCGTTATCTACAACTGTGATAGAGTTGTCCGGATTAATAACTACCTGAATCTCTGTACAAAATCCTGCCAGTGCTTCATCAACCGCGTTATCTACAATCTCATAAACCAGATGATGAAGACCTCTGCCGGATGTACTTCCGATATACATACCTGGTCTCTTTCGTACGGCTTCCAAACCTTCCAGAATCTGGATTTGATCCGCTCCGTATTCTGTATTTTCTCCGCCCATTTCTTTCCTCCTGTTATATATACTTATCACCAGAATATATCTGAAAACCCCTGCGTGAAAATTATAGACAGGTTTTCAAATATATTCTGGTATCTGGACATAATAATACAAATTTATTATAGCACAAAAGCCCGTTCCTTGCCACAGCCTGAATAAAAAAGAATCCCCGAAAACGGGAATTCTTCTGTATGTTAATCTTATTCTTCGGTTTTATTGATGAGGTACTGATAGACATCTCTCTTCGTCATTCCTCTGTCATTTGCTACCATTTTCATAGCTTCTTTTCTTGAATGTCCCTGATTTTCATAGATTTCCATGTGTTCTTCTATGGTAATTTTTTCCCAGGATGCCTTCTGTTCCTCTTCCATCTCCTGTCTGCTTCTGCCTTCGATCACAAGCACACACTCTCCAAGCGGCTTCTCTGTCTGATAATAGAGAATCAGCTCCTCGATAGTCGTATGGAATGCAGTCTCATGTCTTTTCGTCAGTTCCCTGCAAAGAGTCATTCTGCGATTTCCGAGAGTTTCCTTCAATTCCTCCAGAGTTCTTACCAGTCTGTGAGGAGCCTCATAGAGAATGATAGTTCTTGTTTCATTCTTCAGTTCTTCCAGAATCAGTTTTCTTTCTTTTTTATCTGCCGGAAGAAATGCTTCAAAAGCGAATCTTCTGGTTGGAAGTCCGGACAGAGTCAGGGCAGTGATACAGGCAGCAGGTCCCGGAAGAGAAGTTACTTCAATCCCCGCTTCATAACACATTGCCGCAAGCTCCTCTCCCGGATCTGAGATCCCCGGAGTTCCCGCATCTGTGATCAGTGCAATATTCTGCCCTTCCTGCATTTTACTGATCAGAACATATGCCTTATCAATTTTGTTGTACTCATGATAACTGGTCATAGGTGTTTTTATATCAAAATGGTTCAGCAGTTTAATACTGTTTCTGGTATCCTCTGCTGCAATAAGATCCACTTCTTTCAATGTTCGAAGTACCCGGAGTGTAATATCCTCCAGATTTCCTATGGGTGTTGCACACAAATACAATTTACCACTCATAATTTATTTCCTCTCATATTACTTTGCAAATAAAGTTCGGTTAAATCATATCATAAATCTTCAGTATATTTTCTGTATAGACTCCCGGCTCTTTATATACGATCAGAGGAGGTTCCACTGTAACTCTGGAATTTCCTCCCTTTAATGCCTCGATCAGAACCATGTTCGGTTCTCTGTCTATGTATGGATATACAAGCTGCATCCTTTTCGGTTCCAGACGATACTTTGTGAGAACATTCATAATCTCAGCCAGTCTGAACGGTCTGTGGACCATATAAAATCTTCCACGTTCTTTCAGAACCTTTGATGCCTGGCTCACCACATCCTCCAGATTACAGAGTACTTCATGTCTGGCAATTGCTTTTGGCATATCCGAATTGCGAAGTCCATGCTGTCCGATCATATAAGGCGGATTACTTGTCACTACATCAAAAGAAGCTGCCCCAAAAATATCAGCAGCCTCCTTAATATCACCCCGTACGATCTCAACATCGTCCTCCAGATGATTATATCTGACACTGCGTCCGGCCATATCTGCACACTCTTTCTGAATCTCAAGACCTGTAAAGTGTTTCCCATTTGTTTTGGTTTTAAGCAGGATCGGGATAATTCCCGTTCCTGTTCCCAGATCCAGAGCAGTCTCACCCTTTTTTACTTTTGCAAAGCCGGAAAGAAGAACTGCATCCATCCCAAAACAGAATTTATCCGGATCCTGTATCACATAATATCCGTTCTGAAGATCATCTATACGTTCATTATCTTTTACCAGCTGATCAGTCATTTAATTTGGAATCTCCTTTTTTATCTTCCAGATTTCCAAGTTCTTTTAATTCTTTTTCAGAGACTTTGACTTTCTTCTTTCTCGGTCTGAATTTCAGGTCATCTACCGGAAATTCCTGAATTTCTTTCTCGTCATTGATCTCTACAATTACCTTTACACGTTGACGAAGCACGTTTACACTGTGTACAGTTCCGGTAAGCCCATCCGGAGTTGTAACTGTATCTCCCAGTCCCGGAAGCTTTTTATTCAGCTCTTCATATGTTTCCTGCTCGTTCTTCAGGCAGCACATCAGTCTTCCGCACACACCGGAAATCTTTGTCTGGTTAAGGGACAGATTCTGCTCTTTTGCCATCTTTATGGATACAGGTGCAAACTCAGACAGATATGTGTGGCAGCACAGACATCTTCCGCAGATACCGATTCCTCCCAGAATCTTTGTCTCATCGCGAACACCAATCTGGCGAAGTTCGATACGCGTTTTAAAAATTGCTGCCAGATCTTTTACCAACTGGCGGAAATCAATTCTGCCGTCAGCAGTGAAATAAAACAGCACTTTATTATTATCAAATGTATACTCTGCATCTATCAGTTTCATTTCCAGACCATGTTCACGAATCTTCTTCTGACAGATTTTAAATGCCTCTCTCTCTCTGACTCTGTTCTGTGCCTCTCTCTCGTCGTCCTCCTTTGTTGCCACACGAAGAACTTCTTTGAGAGGGTGAACAACATCTTCCTCATCTACTTCTCTTGGTGCAAGTACGACTTTCCCGTATTCAATTCCCCGGGCTGTCTCCACGATCACGTGATCGCCTGTTTTAATTTCATAATCTTTAGGACTGAAATAATAAATCTTGCCTACATTACGAAATCTCACGCCTACTACTTTTGTCATTCTATTTCTCCCTGATCGTCAGGAACAGCAATTCAAATGCCAGATCAAAATTAACATTTGCTTTCAGACGTACCTTTGTCTTCTGAATAGAATCCAGAATGTTCTCCAGATTCTCGTAGGAACGCTGCTTTGCCTGTTCTCTGATAAAATTAATTTCCTGTTTAAATACCAGATTGTCAATCTCCTGTGTTGCCTTAAACATCAGGACATCTCTGAACCAGAACTGGAAAATATCCAGATAATCGTTGATATTCTGTTTGTCCTCAGAAAGACTCTTAATCGCATCTGACAGTTCATAAACTTCCATGGTGTTTGCATATTTAAGAATCCTCAGTGCATTCTGAGTCATCTCTGCAAACTCCTGAGAAGTAGCTGCTTCTTTTGCCCTTCCAATACTGCCCTGTGCAAAGGATGCGTCAATCTCCGCCTGGTAATCCGGAACATGAAGATGCTCCATCAGATATTTCTTTACAAGACCGTCATCCACTACCTTCAGATCAAGACGAACACATCTTGACTGAATAGTCGGCAGCAGTCCCCCGATATTATTAGTCAGCAAAAGAATCACTGCATATTCCGGCGGCTCTTCAATTGTTTTAAGAAGAGCATTCTGTGCCTGTGGTGTCATAAGATCTGCATCTGCAATAATATAAATCTTGTAAGGACTGTAATATGGTCTGATATCTATATCATTGATCACCTGATCTCTGATCTCGTCAATTGTGATCGTTCCAGGTTTCTCATGACTGACCATAATAATGTCCGGATGATTCTTACCCATCGCCTTTTTGCAGGAGTCGCATTTCTGGCAGGGTTCTGTACCTCCGGCCTCACACTGAAGTGTTGACGCAAAAGTCCCTGCGAGGAGCTTCTTACCAGAACCTGGTTCGCCGGTAAAAATATAAGAATGCGATATTTTTCCTGATTCTATTGCATTTTTTAAATGTCCGATAATCTCTTCGTGTCCGATAATATTGTTAAATCCCATCATAAGAATCACCTCACCAGTCCGTTTTGTAAGATATTATACCATAAAAGAAGAACTATTGCACAGACTTTATATAATTTGCGATTTCTTTCACACAGTCATCAAGATTTATATTCTGAAAACGTTTCTCTATCCCTGCGTTCAGAATATTTTCCTCTGAAAAATCCGACTGATCTGCAATAAATCTTCTGCACATTTCCTCATATCTTGGATTTTCCTGTTCTCTCTCTCTATTAAGAGCACGACTCAGTCTTTCTCCATCTTCTACCTGGACATAAACAGGACAGACTGCATCTTCCCCATAGTATTTACGCATCTTTTTAAATGACTCCAGAGTACCGATTCCCAGATAATCGGAATCTGCAAGGTTCACCTGACCATCATCTGCAGTGAAATAAGTCCATATCCCATAAACCGTATGATATGCTCTCTCCTCGATAAGATTTCCGTTTTTTCTGAATTCTTCCAGTTTTCCGTCATCTACAAAATAATAATTTTTTCCATCCTGCTCTCCTGCCCTGATCGGGCGGGTTGTATACAGAATAAGTGTTTTCAGATTCAATTCTTTATGTGCGGCCAGAAGTGAATAGATTCTGTCTTTTCCGGATGCACTCTTTCCCATGATGTAAAAAATCTTTCCCATATCTGTTATGTTATTCCTTTGCCGGACTGTATTCTTCCTGTCCAATTTCATTTCGGGCAGCTACGCAGATTGTTTCAGCAGATGTATCACTGAGTCCCTGTACTTCTAGCCCCTGTTCCATGTATCTTCTCACATTTCTTACAAATTGTCCAGTTATCTGCTCTCCCGGCACAATAATCGGAATTCCGGGCGGATACAGATAAGCAAACTCTGCACTGACTTTGCCAACACTTTCTTTCAGAGAATATCGCCTTTGCTGCGCATCCACTGCCTGAGAAATTGTCATAAGCTGTGTCATTCTCGCATGAGAAGTATGATACTGCGATTCCTCCGACTCATCTGTTTGCTGTATCTCTGCATCAATCTCTTCAATTGCAGTACACAGTCTCTCAAATCCCTCTTCTGTATCTCCCACTGCTGCAATTCCAAGAACATATTTCTCAGCCGCCATTTCCATTTCAATATGATATCTGTCACGAAGTATCTGATGGAGAAGGTGTCCGTTAACAGAAGTTCCGACTGTGGAGAACAACAGCTTGGATCTGTCAAAATCATAGATTCCACTGCCTTCGATCATAGAACCTTCGATCAGTTTTATTTTTTCACACTTTGAAAGGCGCTGTCTGGCCTTCTCCAGATTGAAGGTAAATTCACGAAACATTTGCTGCCCGTCTTTTCTCAGTTTATCCATACATGCATCCATACTCGCCATCAGAATATACGACGGACTGCTGGTCTGGTAAATCCCCATAAATCTCTTTATCTTTTCCACATCTGCCATATCACTGCATATATGAAGCACCGCCGTCTGAGTCATAGATGGCAGCGTTTTATGGAAACTCTGTATTACAATGTCAGCTCCCAGATCAGCAGCAGACACCGGAAAATATTTAGAATAATGAAGATGTGCACCATGTGCTTCATCCACAATAAGAGGAATCTTATGTCTGTGTACAACTTCTGCAATTGTCTTTATATCAGACACAACGCCGTCATATGTAGGCGAAGTAAGCAGAAAAGCCTGCACATCCGTATTTTCTTCCAGATATCTTTCCACACGTTCAGGGGAAATTCCTCCGTTTATCCCCAGTCTCTGATCTTCATGTGGATAAATATAGACCGGCTGAAGCTCACGTAAATACAATGCATGGTAAACAGCCTTGTGACAGTTTCTTGCGACAAGTATCTTCCCGCCTTTCTTTACACTTGCACTGACTGCTGCCAGAAGAGCCGCCGTACTTCCATTTACACTGAAGAAACATTTCTTTGTCCCATAAATCTGAGCTGCATATTCCTGTGCTTCTTTCAGAATCCCTTCCGCATGATGAAGATTGTCAAATCCTGAAATCTCTGTAATATCTCTCTCAAAAAGAAAATCATCTGCTGAAGATGCCCGGTTTCTCTTATGCCCCGGCATGTGAAACGGATAATAGTCAGACTGCCCATAGCTTTCTAATTTTTTATATAATCTTTCCATTTTTTTCCTTTTTATACTATTGTGCCAACAAGTTGATTTCTCGAACAATCTTGCGTTCCAAATTTCCCACTGATTATTGCCTTTTCGTGCCTGAAATATGGAACTTCCCTGATTCAGTTAAACTTTAAATCTGTATCCTACGCCCCAGATTGTTTCAATATACTGAGGTTTTGCAGTATTAAATTCAATTTTCTCCCGGATCTTCTTGATATGGACAGTGACTGTTGCAATATCTCCCACAGATTCCATATCCCAGATTTCCCGGAACAACTCTTCCTTGGTAAACACTCTGTTCGGATTCTCTGCAAGGAAGGTAAGCAGATCATATTCCTTGGAAGTAAATGTTTTCTCCTCTCCGTTTACCCATACGCGGCGTGCAGTCTTATCAATCTTGATCCCGCGGATCTCCACAATATCATTTTTGCGTACATTGGAACCGATCAGACGATTATATCTGTCCATATGTGCCTTGACTCTGGCTACCAGTTCACTTGGACTGAATGGTTTTGTCATGTAATCATCTGCCCCCAGTCCCAGACCTCTGATTTTATCTATGTCATCTTTCTTTGCAGATACCATGATGATAGGAGTATTTTTTTCCTGTCTTACCTGCCTGCAGATATCAAAGCCATCCACTTCCGGAAGCATCAGATCCAGAATAATCAGGTCAAACTCCTCATTCAGCGCACGCGTCAGTCCGGTGTCTCCTCTGTTGCAGATTTCAACTTCAAATCCGGAAAGCTCCAGATAATCCTTCTCCAGATCTGCAATTGCCTCTTCATCTTCTATAATTAAAATTCTGCTCATTTCATTGGTACCTCCTGATACTTTCTAAGTACAAAATACATGATTGTGCCGATTCCAAGCCTGCTGGTTGCCCAGACCTTTCCTCCATGATCCTCCAGGATCTTTTTCACAATGGAAAGACCGATTCCGCTTCCTCCCTTGGATGAATTTCTCGACACGTCTGTTCTGTAAAAACGATCAAAAATAGACGGCAGATCCTTTGCTGCAATTCCCTTTCCATTATCTTCAATTTCAACCTGAATAAAATCTCCCACATCCTTTATGCGAATCTGGATGATACCTTTGGGTTTATCCATATATTTGATAGCATTGCTGATAATGTTATGAATAACACGCCGAATCTGTTCTCCATCTGCGATCACCTGCACATTATCCTCAACATAATTGGCATATACCAGTTCAATTCCTCTCGTTTCCAGTTCCAGTCCTACTTCTTCTGCGCAATCACTGAAATAATCTTCTACATTCAGTTTACTGAAAGTATATGGAATTCTGTTGGTATCAATCTTTGAATAAAAAGTCAGCTCATTGATCAGATGATCCATCTCATTCGTCTTATTATAAATAGTCTTCACATAACGGTCTATTTTCTCCGGCGTATCCGCTACGCCGTCCATAATCCCCTCTACATATCCCTTTACCGCTGTGATCGGCGTCTTAAGATCATGAGAAATATTGCTGATAAGTTCTTTATTTTCTTTATCCATAAGAACTTTCTCTTCTGCTGATTCCTTCAGCCGCTTTCTCATCTCCTCAAAATCCCGGCAAAGTTCCGAAAACTCATCGTCACCATCTACTTCCAGAACAAAATCAAGATTTCCCTCTTTGATATTCTGAGTGGCTTTCTTTAATTTAACCAGCGGTGTGGCAATACTTCTGTAAATCCATAATCCAATAGATAAAGCTGTGAATACTAATATTACCGTCGCAGTAAACAGCAGATCTTTTGCAATAATCCTTACCTGTGTCTGGCTGTGGGTGGATTCCCCTACTGAAATATCATACACCACTTCCGAGGAATCCTTTGTCTGCTGTGCAAACTTTGTATGACCTAATCCGTACAAAGTTGCCGAAAATAAAAGCAGAGGAACCAGAATACTCATACCGAATCCAACTATAATCCTTGTTTTTAACTTCATCCCGATCATCCTTTATCTGTTGATTTATAAGGTTTCTATAATTTTGCCCTCTGCAAGCATTATATCATAAAGTCTGTTTTACATATCTAAATTTTCTATAAAAAGAACAGGAATCATCTGTCCTGTTCTTTCAGATAATTCCTGTTTTATCCCATTGCACTGCAATTTTTGTGATATTCTGTAATTATTCAGCATTCCACTGTCTGTGCAAGTACTGAACAGTTACGATTTTCTTATTTAAGCAAGGTATTTTTTAAGGTCATCAACTTTATCCAGATGCTCCCATGGAAGGTCTACATCCGTACGTCCGAAATGTCCATAAGCAGCTGTCTGTCTGTAAATCGGTCTTCTCAGATCAAGCATCTTGATAATTCCCGCCGGGCGAAGGTCAAAGTTCTCACGAATGATCTCAACCAGCTTTGTATCAGAAAGTTTACCGGTTCCGAATGTTTCTACGTGGATAGATGTCGGATGAGCAACACCGATCGCATAGGAAAGCTGAATCTCACATTTATCTGCAAGACCTGCTGCAACAATATTTTTTGCAACATAACGTGCAGCATACGCTGCGGAACGGTCTACCTTTGTACAGTCTTTACCGGAGAAAGCACCGCCGCCATGACGTCCGGTTCCACCGTAAGTATCAACGATGATCTTACGTCCGGTAAGTCCGCTGTCACCATGAGGTCCGCCGATCACGAAACGTCCTGTTGGGTTGATGAAATATTTTGTGTTCTCATCTACCATATCTGCCGGAATGATCTCATCGAAAACATATTTCTTAATGTCCTCATGGATCTGCTCCTGAGTTACATCCGGATCATGCTGTGTAGAGCATACTACTGCATCGATACGGCTTGGTTTTCCGGCTTCATCATATTCTACAGTAACCTGTGTTTTTCCATCCGGTCTTAAATATTTTAATGTACCGTCTTTACGGATCTTCGTTAACTGACGTGCAAGTTTGTGTGCCATGTTGATGGCATATGGCATATACTCTTCTGTCTCATTGGAAGCATAACCAAACTGGATACCCTGGTCACCTGCTCCGATGGCATCAATTTCATCTTCACCCATTTTTGCTTCAAGAGCTTTATCTACGCCAAGAGCGATATCAGCAGACTGTTCATCGATTGCTGTGATAACTGCACATGTATCAGCATCAAATCCATATTTTCCACGTGTATATCCGATTTCACGGATAGTATCTCTTACGATTTTCTGGATATCAACATATGCATTTGTTGTAATCTCACCCATAACAAGTACAAGACCTGTAGTTGTAGCAGTTTCACATGCAACACGACTCATAGGATCTTTTTCCATAAGAGCGTCAAGAATAGCATCGGAAATAGCATCACACATTTTATCCGGATGGCCTTCAGTTACAGATTCAGAAGTAAATAAAATTTTCTCCATTGTGTTCTCCTTTTTTTATTCATTTACAATTGTTTCCCGACCGCAGAATAACCCGCAGCCATTTATGTACTGTATCAACAGATTATTTCTCTCCGCTGATACTTTTCCGTTAACAAAAAGAAACAGCCCGAAGTAATCGGACTGTCTGATTATCTCAACAATCCTCTTATTGTTCGATCACTCGCTCAGGTTGGCACCTTCCTACACAAACAGGGGTTGCCGTGGCTTCGCAGATCCTTTGTATCTCCACCACTCTGAATAAAAGGCTATTACTAATTATTAACTTGCATTAATTAAGATTGCTGCATACCATACAATATACTTAACTCTTACAAATGTCAAGTAATTTTTTGGTATTTTTTATCATCCCACCCTGAGACGGAATTTCTGGATTTCTTTCTCATTGGATACTCTCTCAATCTCAGCACCGAGAGATCTCAGCTTATCTTCAAAATTCTCGTATCCTCTCTGGATATATACGATATCATCAACAACTGTGATTCCATCTGCTGCAAGACCTGCGATCACCAGGGCTGCACCTGCACGCAGATCCGGTGCACTTACTCTCGCACCTGTAAGCTTCTTCACACCATCAATAATTGCTGAATTTCCCTCAACTTTGATGTTTGCTCCCATACGTGAAAGTTCGTCCGCATACTTGAATCTGTTCTCAAAAATACTCTCTGTTACAATACTGGTTCCCTCTGCAAGTGCCAGAGTTACAGCAATCTGTGGCTGCATATCTGTAGGATATCCGGGATATGGAAGAGTCTTTACATGAGTACGGTGAAGTCTCTTTGGTGCACGTACACGAACTGCATCATCAAATTCCTCAACCTCACATCCAATTTCTTCAAGTTTAGCCGTAGTTGCTTCCAGATGCTTCGGAATTACATTCTTAACTGTTACATCTCCGCCTGTTGCTGCCGCAGCAAACATAAATGTACCTGCCTCGATCTGATCCGGAATAATAGAATACTCTGTACGGTGGAGCTTCTCCACACCTTTAATACGGATCACATCTGTACCTGCACCTTTAATATTTGCCCCCATACTGTTCAGGAAGTTGGCAACGTCAACTACATGCGGTTCTCTTGCGGCATTTTCCAAAATAGTACGTCCCGGAGCCAATGAGGCTGCCATCATAATATTGATCGTTGCACCTACAGAAACAACGTCAAGGAAAATATGGCTTCCATGAAGTTCATCTGCTTTCGCAACAATTGCTCCATGCATGATATCTACATCTGCACCAAGCGCTCTGAATCCCTTCAGATGCTGGTCGATCGGACGGCTTCCGATGTTGCATCCACCTGGAAGCGGTACCTCTGCATGTTTATACTTACCAAGAAGTGCTCCCAGCAGATAGTAGGAAGCTCTGATCTTCTTGATATATTCATAATCAACACTTACATCTCCAATTGTAGATCCGTTAATCTTCACAGTAGATTTATCAATACGGTCTACCTGTGCTCCAATACCAGCGATCGCTTCAAGCAATACATTGATATCCCTTACATCCGGCAAATTCTCTATCAGAATCGTCTCATCAGTCATTATGGCTGCTGCAAGAATAGCAAGTGCCGCATTCTTGGCACCGGCAATCTCAACTTCACCGACTAAAGGGTTGCCTCCTTTTATAACATACTGTTCCATATCACACCTCTTATTTATTTTCACTCCATGAGCAGAATTAATGGTCACTGTTCACTCTGTTTTTCGTTTTCTGCGAACATGTAACTTCTGTTTCAAATGCATATATGTTTATACTAAACGATCATCCTATTTTAAAGTCAGTTGTATATTATATCATATATTTATCATTTGTAAACAAAAATTATTTACCACTGTCCTTTTCCCGAGCTGTAATAATCACTTTCCCTGCTCTTTGATATGTATTATCTCCAGAATTGCCCGAAGACTTTCATCCAAATCTTTCCCCTCTTCATCAATGGTAATATCTGCATATTTCTCGTACAGAGGTACACGTTCCTCATACAGATCTTTCAGGCTCTGACCGTCCTTTAACAGAACTCCGCGGCCTTTCAGATTTCCCAGTCTTTTGGATAAAGATTCCAGTGATAATTTAAGATATATAACCTTACCTATGGACTTCAGATGTTCCATTGCCTCATCACAGTAAATAACACTTCCGCCGGGTGCAATGACCGTATCTGTCACATGAATGTCTGCATTAACCTGATTTTCAATTTCCTTAAATTTTTCCGGTCCGTCCTGCTCTATGATCTCTGAAAGCTTTCTTTTCTCCTGTTTCTGTATCAGAAGATCCGAATCCAGAAATTCATATCTCAATGCTTTTGCAAGAATAACTCCTATTGTACTTTTCCCTGAACCGGGCATTCCTATTAATGTCACATTATTCATGTTTATGTCCTTTCATTTTATCATACATTGTCTGCGTCTGCAAATTGCGGATTACTGTTTCTTTTTTCCGGATTTTTTCTTCTTTTTTTTAACGCTGTATCCAAATGTTCCCAGTTTTTTACCAATTCCCAGATATTCACCATGAGAATACACCAGAGGTTTCGCATCATTCAGATGAAATTTCTTCTTCTCGTCCATATACTGCGGATCAGCATGAACTGCAAGCACATCCGCCAGAAACATATGGTGGGAACCCAATTCCAGAACCTGCCTTACTTTGCATTCAATACTCACCGGAGATTCTGCGATCATGGGAACTTTCACAAAATCCGCCTTCTCTTTGGTAAGCTTCATTTCTTTAAATTTATCAACATCCCTGCCGGAACGGACTCCACAGTAATCCGTTGCATATGCCAGTTTCTCTGTTGTCAGATTTATTACAAATTCTCCCGTCTTTCTGAGCATATCATAGGAAAAACGGGATGGTCGCACAGAAATAGACACCATCGGCGGATTCGTGCAGACAGTTCCTGCCCATGCAACTGTAATAATATTGTCATTCCCCTCTCCGTCAGAAACACTTACCATAACTGCCGGAAGTGGATAAAGCATATTTCCTGCTTTCCAGGTTTCTTTTTCCATTTCTTATTATCCTCAGCTATTCTGTCTGCTGCCATCAGTTGTAATCGTTCTGTCCGGCCTGTGCAGCTTCCATAAGTGCCGGAATCAGCTGTTTCTTACGTGAAACAACGCCTTTCAGATCAAATACACCATCCTTTGGCTCCATATTGAAAGCAATACGTGCCATTTCCTCACTTCCCTCACCATAATAGAGAAGCTCTGTAGATTCCTCAATAATATTGGTAAGCATAAAGAATACGCGGGTAACACCATGACGGCCACACTCGCTGACCATAAACGGAACCAGACGCTCTTTGATTTCTGCCAGCTCATCGCTGTCCATGGAACTGATCTGTCCAACACCAAAGTTGATCTCATCCTCAGCAATAAATTTCTTATAATCCTGATAGAAAATTTCTTCCGGTGATTTGTCTTTCAGGTTACTTCCTGCTTTAAACATCTCTTTTGCAAACTGCTCAATATTGATTCCTGCAATAAGTGCCAGCGCACCTGCAGCCATCTTGTCAGATAATGTGCAGGTAGGTGAACGGAACATCAGTGTATCTGAAATAATCGCAGCACAGAGAAGCCCCGCAATACTCGGTGAAATCTCAAGTTTCTGCTCCCCATACATTTCATACAGAATCGTTGCTGTACATCCGACCGGCTGATTTCTGAAAGAAATCGGTACCATAGTTTCCAGAGAACCCAGTTTATGATGGTCAATAATCTCCACGATTTCAGCTTTATCGATATTGTCAACTGCCTGATCTTTCTCATTATGGTCCACAAGTGCTACTTTTTTCCTGTGCATATCCAGGAAATTTCTTCGGGAAATTGTTCCGATACATTTTCCCTTTTTGTTAATTACAGGGAACGCACGATGACGGTGTTTGATCATCTCATTCTGAATATCATCCGTAAAATCCTCTGTATTAAAAGTAACCAGATTATCTGTTTTCATAATATACCGTACAGGAATACTCTGGTTGATCAGTCTTGCGATCGTAAATGTATCATACGGAGACATAATAATTACAATTTCTCTCTCATGAGCAAGCTTTATCACCTTTTCGCTGACTTCAATTCCCATACCAACGATAATACAGCTAACATTCTGCGCAATCGCCTGAAGATGATCCTCTTCTCTGTCTCCCATGATTATCAGGTCATCCGGTTCAATATAGGCTTTGAGCATTTCCGGATTTGCAGTTCCCACCAGAACTTTTCCTTTTGTAAAATATCCATGCTCATTTCCCTCTACTACGGTACCTGCAATTGTCTCGGCAATTCTTCTGTACTGTGTCTTCGCTCTTGACAGCAGATAACTGTCCGTTGTATCCATATAAGTCTTAGCAATATCACCGATTGTGATCAGACCTTCCAGCTGTCCTTCTCTGTCTCTGATCGGAAGAGATACGATACTTTTCTCCATCATCAGATCCCATGCATTTTTCAGGGACATACTCTTATCAGCTTCCGGACTCATACGGATATCCATATCTTTTATCTGTGTTCCAATGTTAGACAGATATCCCGGCGGCTGCATGCCGAAACGATTTAACACATATTCTGTCTCTTCATTGATCTGTCCTGCACGCTTTGGAATGTATTTCACCTTCTGAGAAGTCCTGTTTTTGATGTCCGCATAGGCAATTGCTGAACAGATGGAATCCGTATCCGGATTCTTGTGACCTATTACAAATATTTTTTCCTGATTTCTCATACAGATTCTAACCTCAATTATCTAATTTAATGTTTGCAAAAAGTGCGCCAAGAGATGTGGAAGCCTCTTCCTTTGAATCTGGAAGCTCGATCACTTCCTCCTCAATTTCCTTAGCCATCATATCTGTTGCCTCTTTGATGCTCAGACTTAATTTTCCATCTTTGACAGCAGTTACTTTTACCTTTACTTTATCTCCAACTGTCAGAACTTCTGATGGTTTCTTAATTCTCTTCTCACAGATCTGTGAAATATGAACCAGACCTGACAGACCATTTCCCAGATCTACGAATGCACCATATGGCTGTAAGCTCTCAACAACACCTTCTGTTACAAGTCCGACCTGCACATTGGAGATTTTTGTTTTTCTCTCCTCTTCTGCTTTTTCTCTTAATATTTCCTTTGCAGAGAGAATTAATCTTCCTTTTTCTTTATCAATATCGAAAACCTGAACCTGGATTGGTTTGTTCAGATATTCGTTTGTATCCTCCACATAATTCAGGGCAAGCTTTGAGGCGGGAATAAATCCACGTACACCTTCTACATAGGCGATCACGCCGCCATTTACAATGCCTTTTACCACCACATCAATTACTTCTTTTGAATCCTTTAATTCTTTCAGCTTATCCCATGCAAGCACATCTGCTGCTTCTGTTCTGGACAACAGAATATTTCCATTTCCATCGTCTTTACTCACAACAGTCGCAGAAACTTCATCTCCCACATTCACCTGTTCCTTTAAAGAAAATCCCGGTTCTCTGCTGTAATCCTCTGCCGGAATAATGCCTTCCGCATAATACTTCAAATCTACCACAACTTCTTTTTCATCTACACTGATGACAGTTCCTGTAAGAATATCCCCTTCTTCAATTTTCTTAAAAGAGGCTTCCAGTTCTGTTTCGTAATCTTTCATTGATTCAGCCATTATCTGTTTTCTCCTTTACCTGGAATAAATGTAACTCTTCTCCATCTGTTACAGGATACTGAACAGTTACAAATAGAGTATATTATGTCAGCTATTTTCAAACATTATAACACAATCACTTTAATAATGGAAATCTGAATTTTCATACAGATAGTTCACACAAACGGATATTTATATGTTACAATAATATCATCAACCAACTATAGCAAATCTATAAACAAGTCCCCTGTGAGATTACAAAAATCAACGGGGAACTGCCTGTATCAGGAAAGGATATTATTATACATGAATTATGATTCTGTCCCCTTGAGGGATTTTAAAGAACTGAATGACTGGGAGACAGTTATTTTTGTCTATCAGTCTGCCCTTAAACAGGTAGAAACAAAGATTGATATTCTAAACGGTGAATTTCAGCACAGACATAAATACAATCCAATCGAACATGTAAAATCCAGAATCAAAACTCCGGAAAGCATTGTAAAAAAACTGAAACGACATGGATATGAATCCAGTATCGAGAACATGGTACGCTATGTAAATGACATCGCAGGAATCCGTATCAGCTGTTCCTTTACATCTGATATCTATCTGATCGCAGATATGATTTCCAAACAAAATGACCTGACGATCCTTGCAAGACGTGATTATATGAAAAATCCTAAAAAGAGCGGTTACCGCAGTTATCATATGCTGGTTACCACACCGGTCTTTCTCTCCGACAGTATCATTGATACCAAAGTAGAGATTCAGATCCGCACAGTTGCACAGGATTTCTGGGCGACTCTGGAGCATAAGATGCATTACAAATTTGAGGGAGACGGACCTGACTATATCACAAAAGAATTAAGAGAATGTGCGCGATATGTAGCAGAACTGGATACCCGCATGGAAGAACTCAATAATGAAATCCAGAAATATGGAAAATTATCAGATAAAAAATAAAAAATCCCCGTAAAACGAGGAGTGCCCCGGCAGTGGTTTACCGGGGCTATTATTATGAAAAAAATTTATGTGTAATGATAACACATTACAACGTCTTTCGTAGGTTCTTTCGAACTATCTATATAGTAGCAATCATTTATGAACAAATTATGAACTCGCAGTTAACTTTTCGTTTATTTGCACAATTATTTTATATTTTTTAATATTTTTTTATAGAATTACCACATATTTATAGTTCTTGTTTTATTTTATGCTTGTCTATCTTGTATATCTCCCATAATCTTCCATAACTATTTCGTCTTTTCACAGTTACGATTTGAGAATGAGCAGATTTTACTCAAAAAGACTCTTTGCAAAATCAGCCAGTTTATGCAGGATTCCTTTTACCTCTTCTTTACCAATCCCCATTTCTTCCAGTTTATCATATGCCTTCGTCACAGCACTCCTGAGCTGTTCCTCATCAATATCAGAATCCTTGATCTGTTTAACGATCTTTATGATTCTGTTCTCTTCTTCCTCCGAAAGGCTAACTCCTGCAGTACTCTCCGCAGTCTGGATCAGCGATCTGATCTGATCATCTGAAATATCCTGTTTTGCTGCCTCATTTTTCACATACATAATGATATCAACTACTTTGTCCGGATCTGATACAAGAGAATCAATCTCATTATCAGAAATAATCTCCTGTACAGATTCCGAAGTATCTGCTGCCATCACCGGTACTGCCGGTGTCGTACATGTAATTGCTGCCGCAATAATAAGTATTCCTGCTTTTTTTATTCTCATGATTTAATTACCTCCATACTTTTGCCAGTCAATAATAAGTCTCTGTCTTTTCACTGTCAGCAGATTACAGACAATGAACAGGCATTTTCATTTACCGGCTCATTATATCAGAAATCTTATGCCTTCTGTAAAATAAATATCCCAATTTCTGTCTTCATAATTCCTTCGACATTTGTTCAAATTTTTTTCACATCTTAAACACGATTTTCTCATAATTGCAGGATATACTAAAGCTATAAAAATAATAAAGCCAACGTTATTTTTATAAAATTTCTTTTTCATATGTTGATTGCCGGAAGAGGCAATTAACTCTCCTTCCTTTTAAAAAATAAATTTGAACGTAATATAAAAAGCATCCGCTTAGCCACCGGATGCTTTTTATATTTATCTTTTTATGAAATTTCTGTAAATGCATTTGCCAGCTGTGCAAACTGTGCCAGTGTCAGTGCTTCTCCTCTGACACTCAGGGAAAGTCCACACATCCCCAACGCCTGCTCAATCTGTTCTTTAGAAAATGGTATCTCCTGTGAATTCTTCAGACCATTCACCAGTGTCTTCCTTCTCTGGTTAAAAGATGCTCTGATAATACGAAACATCAGCTTCTCATTCTTTACCTCAACCGGCGGTTTTTCATATCGTTCCAGTCTGATCACCGCACTTCCCACTTTAGGTCTTGGCATAAAACAGTTGGGCGGTACATTTGCCACGATCTTTGGTTTCGCATAATATTGCACAGCCAGTGAAAGCGCCCCGTAATCTTTTGTTCCGGGTCCTACCTGCATTCTGTCCGCAACTTCTTTCTGTACCATAATAGTAATAGAATCAACAGGAACCTGATTCTCAAACAATCCCATGATGATCGGGGTAGTAATGTAATATGGCAGATTGGCAACAACCTTGATCGGACGCCCCTGATTTTTTTCCAGTGCAAGCTGGCGGATGTCTACTTTGAGGATGTCGTTGTTGATGACTGTCACATTATCCCAATCTTTCAGAGTGTCGTCCAGAATAGGAAGCAGTGTTTTATCAATCTCAACTGCTGCCACTTCCCTTGCTGCTTCAGCCAGATACTGTGTCATGGTTCCGATTCCCGGTCCAATCTCCAATACAAAATCATCCTTTGTGATCTGTGCAGAATCTATAATCTTATCCAGAACATGAGTATCGATCAGAAAGTTCTGACCAAACCTTTTCTGGAATGCAAAATTATACTTCTGAAGCACTTCTATGGTATACTTTGGATCTCCTAGATACGGTCTGGGCATAATCTTTACTCCTTTTTCTTTATTACCTGTAACTGTACAAATACGCATTATTTAGTAAAATCTTTCTCGTACAGAACAATATATCCATCTCTGTCTATACGTTTCTTAGATACATTTCGTTTAAATTTACGGATTCCTCCCTGTGATTTTGCAATCGCAGCATCTATCAGTTCTTTTACTGCGCCAACATTCATAGGAGAATCCTCTTTCTGGTTAATTCCAATCAGATTATACAGCGCAAGCATTCCCATCTGATCAATAGCATAACCATTCTCTTTTGTATAAACCCTTGCAAAATTGACAAGTTCATCATTGGTAAACACAGGAATATTGATCATTGAAGTAAACTTCTTTGCGAATTTCGGATATCTGGCAATCAGTTTTCGCATACCAATCTTCTCATCTTCCACGATTACTGTAAGTCCGTCTGTATTAACTTCCATGGCTTTGTCAAGCATCTCTACTGTTTCCGGTGTCAGCTGATTTGCATTTTCGATCACAAGAAAGCCACCTGCCAGCTTTGAAAAAATCTTATAAATATTTTTTCCGTTGATCTGATCTGCAAAAACATATGCTACTTTTGACGCTTCCAGATTCAGTTCTTTACAGATTGCCGGAATCAGGCCTGAGATCAGTCTGGTCTTTCCGCATTCCTTACCGCCCATCACAATAATATTTCCAGTTTTAGAAGTCTTGTCTGCTGCAGCCATCTGTACATCATATAAAGTATCCACAAGCTGCTCTTTCATACCCGGAACCTTTACAAAATATGTAAATAACTGCTTCTCATTATCTGTAAGTTCTTTTTCTCTTGGTACGATATCCCTTGGATCTGCTCCATTTTCCGGCTGGATAGATTCTATAAAACGTTCCAGCTCCTCTTCTTCTGTCAGGGGTTGGGCTTCTTCCGTTCCCTCTGTATCATCTTCCGGATTCAGATCTGTATTCCCAATCGGTCCATGGAGAAATTCCTCTTCAGCTCTTCTGAGATCTTCTTCTGTAACCTCATCTTCTTCTTCAGCTTCTTCTATTTCCGGCTGCACCGGTATTTCCTTTTTCGGTTCTTCATCCGGCTTTGGATCAGCAACCTTTATATCTTTTATATCTCCGCTGAGGAAATCCGGTTCTTCCAGTTCCTCTGAAATATCATGGGCTTTTATTTCTTTATCATCAACATCAGTTTCTGAACTTTCTTCCTGTACTTCTTCTGTTTTTGACTCTTCTTCCTTCGGAATCTCAATTCCCTGCGCACTGGCAGCAGCAAGGATCGTATCCTCCAGATTCAACTCTTTCCCTTCCAGATCAAAAGAATCCATATTCAGTTTCGTCTCAGCAACTTCCTCAACTTTCGGCGGTTTGCTCAGTTCCATATTTTTCATGGATTCCGGAATATTTAATTCAGGCATCTTAATTGCAGCCATGGGTTCTGCCCCCGGTTTTTCAGGTTCTGCCTCCAATTCCGGAACATTTTCAGGTTCTTTCTGTGACGCATCACTCTTTATGATTTCTTCCGGAATCTCATCTTCCCTGGTGATACCGGCCTCGTTAACCATATCCATGGATTCTTCCGGAAACTCTTCTTTCTCTTCCTGAGTCTTACCTCCAAAGACATCCCTGATCCCCTTTGAAATCTTTTCCTGAATGCCTTCCATGCTGACCTGAACTTCCGGCTCATTGTTTTCTGTCGTTTCTTCCACTTCTTCAGCTTCAGGCTCTTCCTGCGCTTTTACTTCTGTTTCCGTTTTTTTCTTCTCCAGTTCTTTCGCCTGCTCTGGTGTAAGAAGTTTCGGAACAAACTGTTTCTCAAATTTTGCTTTCTCAGCACCTGTCAGCTCACCCATTCTCATTTTAAGATCATAGGCTTTCATAACATATTTGCCTTCACTGAACCAGAGAATGATTTCATTGCATAAATCCAGACATTTCTGTTTTTCTCCTGCTTTGTAATACAGGGCTGCCAGTTCATATGACCATTTCTCTGTAAATTCCTGTTCTTTATACTCTTCCAGGATTCTGATCTGCTCATTTAATGAAGAATTTTTTGCCCTTGCAATCTTGTACTGCAGAATATATTGTGTACTGTCATTCGAAGCCACCTGCTTATACTCTTCAAAAAATTCTTCTGCTTCATTGATATCATCCATTCGCAGAGAGATCTCAATCAGACGGTAAAGAATATTTTTTCCAATAGATGCCTTATGATATGCAAGAAGGAAAATCTCCTTACTGTCCTCATATCTTCCGTTTGCTGCATATATTTCACCGACAACACATAAGGTGCGGACATTTTTGACGCGTCTCCAGTCTATGCTGTCTACAATGTTCATGGCACCTTTATAATCTTTGTCCTGAACCAGCTTATTAATCTCTTCAAGTTTTATCCGAAATTCTTCTTTATCCAATGCATTCACCAACTTTCCATAATTACGCTCAGTGTATCATAAGCCCGTACCCTTGTCAAAAGATTGTTTCTTCTTACACAGGCTGTGATACTGTTCCCTGAACTACCTGAAATACCTTATTTATCTGAAACTGATGACTGATAAAATCATCCAGCCCTGTACATGTTATCAATGTCTGGATATCACTGATACTGTCCAGAAGATAATTCTGCCTGCTGCTGTCCAGCTCGGACAGAACATCATCCAAAAGCAGAACCGGTGTGTCTTTTATTTTTCTCTTTACTATATATATTTCTGATAATTTAAGTGAAAGCGCCGCTGTCCTCTGCTGTCCCTGAGAACCGTATTTCCTGATATCAATCCCATTTGCCATTACACACAGGTCATCTCTGTGTGGGCCTGCGGATGTCAGTCTCATCCTCATATCTCTTTCTCTGTTGGCACAAATGGTACTTTCCAGTTTCTCTGCTGTACAGTCCGGTTCATAAATAACGTTCAGTTCTTCCAATCCCCCTGTAAGATTACCATGTATTTTTCGAACCGTTTCATTTAGTTCTTTAATAAATTCACTGCGCTTGTCAATAATCTTCCGCCCATATTCAGCCATCTGTATATCCCAGATATCCAGTGTATCTTTAAGTGAAGGCTGAACACTGAGATCCTTCAGCAATTTATTTCTCTGATTTACAATATGGTTATATGAAGCCAGATCTGTAAGATATATTTTATCTAACTGGCACAGTTCCAGATCAAGAAATCTCCTTCTCTCACCCGGACCATTTTTTATAATATTCAGATCCTCAGGAGAAAAAAACACCAGATTAACTACTCCGAAAAGCTCACTGGCCTTCCGGATAGGAAGACCATTGATCGCAACGCCTTTTGCTTTATTCTTTTTAAGATGCATATCAATCCTGTAGGAAAGCTCATCTCTTTTTACCATCATCCTGATATGAGATTCATCCTTTCCAAACTGAATCATATCCTTATCTCTGCTTCCTTTATGCGATTTTGTAGTTCCGCAAAGATAAAGTGCCTCCAGGATATTGGTCTTTCCCTGAGCGTTATTGCCGTAAAATATATTCGTCCCCTGTGCCAGATCGAGTTCCAGAGAATCATAATTTCTGAAATTTTTTAACTGAACAGATTCAATATACATTTATTCACCTGATCACTTTAATTTCTTTTCCATCATAAGAAACGATGTCACCTTCATAAACCTTTCGGCCACGACGGTCATCTACCTCTCCGTTTACTTTTACCAGTCCGTCAGTGATCACATATTTCGCTTCAACCCCGTCCTGAACCATATCTGCAAGTTTCAGTAACTGCCCCAGTTTTATAAATTCATCTCTGATCTTAATTTCTTCCATTTTCATTTACTCCCTATCTTGCCTGATTCTGGTTGATATTTACAGGCAGAATCAAATATGTGTAATTTTCCTCGTCATCCCTGATAAAACATGGTGCTTTTGGATTTACGAGGTAGATACTGATTGTTTCATCGTCGATTACTTTGAGTGCATCGATCAGAAATCTTGGATTAAAGCCAATAAGGATATCTTTGCCCTCTTTATCAATATCAATATTTTCATTCATGGAACCCATTGCAGAATCAATACGTAATTCCATAGAATTATCTGTAATTTCAATAATGATCGGTTTCTTTTCTCCCTCTCTTACCAACAGAGTGGCTCTGTCGATACAGTCCAGAAATTCTTTTTTATTAATTTTAATTTTGGTTTCGTAATCGCTGGAAAGCATCTGATCAATACGGAAATATTCTCCATCGATTAATCTGGAAACAACAATAGTCTGGTCAAACTCAAATAAAATATGATTTTTTGAGAAATAAATATTTACAATATCATCAATTTCACCGGATAAAATCTTACTGATCTCATTAAGTGTTTTGCCAGGTACCACCACTTTGCGGTCAGCATAATCTTTTTTCAGTTCCATACGTCTGATCGCAATACGATGTCCATCGAGAGATACTATTTTCAGGTAGTTATTTTTGATTTCAAAAAGTTCACCGGTCATCAGCTTATTGGTTTCATTGGAGGCAATTGAGAAAATAGTCTGTCTAATCATCTCTTTTAATGTGAATTGAGAGATAGTAAGACTTTCTTCTTTCTCAATCAGTGGGAGATATGCAAAATCTTCTCCGGATTTACCAGGTATCGTGAATTTTGCTTTCTCACAGGTAATGGTGGCAGTAAGTTTCTCATCTGTTTTAATAGTTACCGTATTGTCTGGCAGTCGACGAATGATTTCATAGAAAATTTTTGCATCCAGCGCAATGATTCCTTTTTCTTCAATGGTTCCATCAACAATTGTTTCTATACCGAGTTCCATATCATTAGTAGTAAATTTGATCTGGTTTGTAGTAGCATCAATCAGAATACATTCCAGAATTGGCATTGTTGTTTTAGAGGGAACTGCTTTCAGTGAGATGTTTACACTTTTGAGCAAGTTGATTTTCTGGCAAATGATTTTCATAATGTGTATAACTTCCTTTCTTGGGTGATGTGGTTTTTTATAGATAAATATATAAAAGGAATCCGTCGTCGCCGCCGTAGGGGATGTGAATATGTGAAAAACTCCATTGAAGGTTGATTTTTCAAGGAGTTCGGATATGGATAACTTCGTGTAAAGGTGTGCTTAAAGTATGTGTATAACTTGTGTATAACCGAAGCGCCCAAAAAGCGGCGAAAAGTTATACACACTTATGCACATTCAATCAACATCTTATACACATGTTATACAGTCAGTTATCCTCATCCCTGTGGATTAATTTTTTTCTTTAAAGTTTCGATGGTGTTTTTAAGGTTTTCATCGTTGTTGATTTCTTTTTCAATTTTGTCGATGCCGTGCATAATGGTAGTATGATCACGATTTCCAAGACATTTTCCGATAGATTTCAGCGGAGTTGAGATGATTTCTCTGCATAAATACATGGCAATCTGGCGGGGGGTTACAATTTTGGAGTTACGCTTATTTCCACAGAGGTCATCCACTGTAACATCAAAATGTTCAGCAACCATGGAAATAATATAATCCGGCGTGATGACTTTCTTTTCATCTGGGGAAATAATATCCTTTAACGCCTGTTCGGCAAGTTCAAGTGTAACTTCCTTTTTTTCAAGTTTGGCAAAAGCCATCACCTTGTTGATCGCGCCTTCCAGTTCGCGGATATTGGATTTAATATTGTTTGCAATGTATTTGATTACTTCCTCGTTAATATCATATCCATCCATTTCTTCCTTCTTATGAAGAATTGCCATTCGGGTTTCGTAATCCGGCAGTGTGATATCTGCGATCAGGCCCCATTCAAATCGTGAACGGAAACGTTCTTCCAGGATTTCCATATCTTTTGGAGGTTTATCTGACGAAATAATAATCTGTTTTTTGGCACTGTGCAGGCTGTTAAAGGTATGGAAAAATTCTTCCTGTGTAGATTCCTTTCCTATAATAAACTGAATATCGTCGACAAGAAGAACATCAATGTTTCTGTATTTTTCACGAAACTTGGTCATTGCCGAGTTATTTCCATTACGGATTGTTTCGATCAGTTCGTTGGTAAACTCTTCACTGGTAACGTAAAGTACTTTGCTGTTTTCATCATGATCAATAATGAAATGAGCAATAGAATGCATCAGATGAGTTTTTCCCAGACCTGCACCGCCATAGATAAAGAGCGGATTGTAGGTATCACCCGGAGATTCGGCAACTGCAAGAGCTGCTGCCTGGGCAAATTTATTATTGCTTCCGACTACAAAGGTATCAAAAGTGTATTTTGGATTCAAATGAGCTTCCTCGCAGCGTGCGTCCTGAGACTGCGCTTTTGGAGAAACTTCCTCTTTTTTCGGAACATCTTCCGGCAATATGAAATTGATGTCACAGTTTTCCATTCCGGTAACTTCACTGATCGTTACCTGAAGTGGAAGTTTGTATTTTTTACTTATATAATTGAGACCTACCTGCTCTGAAGGCACGATAATAGTGACAACATTGTCAACTACTTCGTAAACAGTAAGTGGTTTTAGCCAGGTATTAAAAGAAACGTCTGACAGATCATGTTCTGTCTTGACGATTTGCAGGATTTCGTCCCATTTTTCCACAACTTTGTTCATTTTCTGGTTCTCCCGGTTCGTATTACTTCTATATTAAGTGTGTATTGATAATATTGAGTTTTCCACAAACTCTGACCGTATTCTTAAAAAAGACATAAATATCCTTATATATATTATAATAAAATGCCTGTTTTCGCAATGTATATTTGAGGGAAATGTGGAAAAAAGTTATCCCCACTTTTTATGTGGATTAGTGTGGATAACAGTGGAAAAGCCAATTCCGGTTACCATAATGTGACGTTATTCTTTTAAAAACGATAAAAAATGGGGATAATTTTATGCACAGTAAGAAAAGTAGAAATAAAAGCATTTTTTTGAAGATATGTGTAAAATAGACAGGAGAAAGTGGAAAGATATATAGGTATTCCACAAGTTATCCACAAGTTATCCACAAAATGTGGATAATATTACGTAAACCAATTATGTAATCCACAATGGCATAAAAAACCATTTAAATCTTTGTGTAAATAATACTTGACGAATCCACCCTTTATGAATATAATTGAAATGATGTTCTAATAAGTAAAGTTGGCGGGCAGGAGAGCTGTAGAATCCGGTGTCTGTCATACTTAAAAAGTTACAAAATTTAACATGGATAATAGATAAAGGAGGTGCTTTACCTATGAAAATGACATTTCAGCCAAAAAAGAGATCTAGAGCAAAAGTTCATGGTTTCAGAGCTCGTATGAGCACAAAGGGTGGTCGTAAAGTATTAGCTGCCAGAAGATTAAAAGGAAGAAAGCATTTATCAGCCTAAGAATAAGACCGCAATTATGTGGTCTTTTCTTCTCTTAAAAAAGAGATCAGGAAAGGGGATTCTATGCAAAGATCAGAGTCCTTAAAAAAAAATCAAGATTTTCAAAAAGTATACAGAAATGGAACATCAAAAGGTAATCGGTATCTGGTGATGTACGTACTGAAAAATCAGTACATGAAGAATCGTCTGGGAATATCAGTAAGTAAAAAAGTAGGGAATAGTGTGGTTCGCCACAGACTCACCAGATTGATAAGAGAAAGTTATCGGTTGAATGAAGCGGAATTTGAAAACAGTTTGGACATTGTAGTAGTTGCACGCCCACAGGCAAAGGACAGAACCTATCAAGAGATAGAGAGTGCGCTGATGCATCTGGCGGGAAAGCACTGCATAGCAGGTAAGAACAATGATAAAGAAGTTTCTGATCAGAATAATTAAACTCTATCAAAAGTATATATCACCGATGAAGAGAACAAAATGTCCTTATATTCCCACATGTTCTCAATATGGTTTAGAAGCAATCGAAAAATATGGTGCATTAAAGGGCGGTCTTCTTGCGGTATGGAGGATACTTCGCTGTAATCCTTTTTCCCACGGAGGCTATGACCCTGTACCGTAAAGACAGGAATGTACTTGAAAATTGAATATTGATCGATCGAAGGAACCTCCTGTCATTTATGGATTCTAGGAGGAAATGAACTTGGAAATGATTTTAGCGACAAAGAGTAGCACTCCTATCATTGGTCAGCTTGCGACCGTTATGGGATGGATCATGGATGGTATTTACAGATTGCTGAATATCTTTGGAATTCAGAATATCGGTCTTTGTATTATCATCTTCAGTATCCTTATTTATGCTCTTATGACCCCACTGCAGATTAAACAGCAGAAATTCTCTAAGCTGAGTGCGATCATGCAGCCGGAACTTCAGAAAATTCAAAAGAAGTACAAGGGAAAAAACAACGATACTGCTGCAATGCAGAAAATGCAGGAGGAAACACAGGCTGTATATCAGAAATACGGCGTATCTCCTACAGGAAGCTGTGTACAGCTTGCAATCCAGTTCCCTATTTTGATGGCCTTATATCAGGTAATTTATAAAATTCCGGCATATGTAGGAAGTGTAAGGGATATCCTTGCATCTGCAGTTACCAGTATTACAGGTGTAAACGGATATACAGATATCCTTCAGCAGTTTATCACAGATAATAAGATGACAAGAGTTCAGCTTATTATGGATGGAAGTAAAGCTACAAGTAATTCAGTCACAGACTTTTTGTATGCATTATCACCTTCCCAGTGGAAAACACTTGCTGAGACAAGCCAGTTTGCAGGATTTACTGATACGCTGAACAGCACTGCAAAAGAGATTTCACATGTGCAGAATTTCTTTGGTCTGAATATCGCTGATCAGCCACTGACTTATATTAAAGCAGCTTTTGTAGGTGGATCTGCTCTTCTTGCTATCGTTGCGATTCTTATCCCGATTCTTGCGTGGGCTACACAGATGATCAACTTAAAACTGATGCCTCAGGCAGCACAGCAGAGCGGCGATTCACAGCAGGATGCAATGATGAACTCCATGAAGACAATGAATATGGTAATGCCGTTGATGTCAGCAGTATTCTGTTTCACATTCCCTGTAGGTCTTGGTATTTACTGGGTAGCAAGTGCTGCAGTAAGAAGTGTGCAGCAGGTTGTTATCAATAAAAAGATGGATAAGATCCAGATTGAAGACCTGATCAGTGAGAATATGAAGAAGATGGAAAAGAAGCGTGAGAAAGCGGGACTTCCACCTCAGAAGATTACAAATCAGGCCCATCAGAGCGCCAAGAATATCAATAAGATTGAAAAAGGCAGCAGCAATACAAATGTTGAGACAAGAGCCAAGAAGGTTGAAGAAGCTTACAAAGACGCTGCGAATGCAAAACCTGGCAGCATTACTGCAAAGGCCAATCTGGTAAAAGCATTTGATGAGCGTAATAAGAAGAAGTAGTCAGGAACGGAGGGGTTGGCATGGAGGATTATATCCAGTTTTCAGCGAAAACAAAGAGTGAAGCAATTACAAAAGCATGTATCGAGCTTGGCGTATCCAGTGACCAGCTTGAGATTCAGGTAATAAGTGAAGGCAGCAACGGATTTTTCGGAATCGGAAGCAAGCCTGCAGTAATTAAGGTTCGTAAGATTGAGCCGGTTTCTGAGGAAGAAGAAATGAAGGAGATCGTAGAGACAGTGAAACTCGATTCCTTCAAAGAGGAAGCCCCGGTTCAGGAAGAAAAGAAAACGGAAGCTATAAAACCGGTAAAGAAAGAAATCAAAGAGCCGAAAGCTGTTTCTGAGAAACCAAGACAGCCAAAACCTGTAAAGGAAAGGGCTGCAAAAGAAAAACAGCCGAGAGAATTCAGAGAGCCAAAAGAGAAACAAGTCAGAGAAAAGACGGCTAAACCAGCAAAGCCTGTTGAGATCCTTACAGATCCGGAAGAGATTAAAGAAGTAGAAAACAGAGCAAAGGTATTCCTTCTTGATGTATTTGCGTCCATGAATCTTGGAGAAGTAGAGATTACATCTGAATATAACACAACGGACGGAAGTCTGGAAGTTGACTTTGAAGGCGAAGATATGGGAATCCTTATCGGCAAGAGAGGCCAGACTCTGGATTCTCTTCAGTATCTGACGAGTCTTGTGGTAAATAAAGGTAAATCAAATTACATTCGTGTAAAACTTGATACAGAAGATTACCGCAAGCGCCGTAAAGAAACTCTTGAGAACCTTGCAAGAGGTATTGCTTATAAAGTAAGAAAAACCCGCAAGCCGGTTATTCTTGAGCCAATGAATCCTTATGAGAGAAGAATTATCCATTCTGCTCTTCAGGGAAATAAATTCGTTGAGACAGTCAGTGAGGGTGAAGAGCCTTACCGTCATGTAGTGGTAAAATTAAAAAGAAATTAATAATATGACTGCTTCATTGCAGATATGAAAAAAGAATGTTATTCTAGGTGAAAGCGTGAATAACACGTAACTTTGCGTGTGTACTTTTGCCTGGAGTAACATTTTTATTTTACGGAAAGTCTTGTATATATACCAGAGAGATTACACACTTGCAGAAAAAAATAACAGTAGTCAGTGTGATTTTCCTGTTATGTATATAAGATGACAGAATTATTGTAACAGTCTACTGTTCCGCAGGGGCGGAACTATTATAGAACAGGCAAGTGAGGAGAAAAAAATGGAAACAACAATCGCAGCAATTTCCACAGCCATGAGTGCGTCCGGAATCGGAATCATCCGTATCAGCGGCGAGAATGCCATGGATGTGATTTCCCGTATCTACAGATCAAAAGGCGGGAAGAAAAAAATAAAAGAAGTTCCGACTCATACCATTCATTATGGATATATTTATGATGGAGAGGAACTGATTGATGAGGTTCTGGTAATGATTATGCATGCACCGAGGACTTTTACAGGAGAAGATACAGTAGAAATAGACTGTCATGGTGGTGTATATGCTATGCAGAGGGTTTTGGATACAGTGCTGAAAAATGGTGCCGAAATTGCAGAACCAGGAGAATTTACCAAACGTGCCTTCCTGAACGGACGGATGGATCTGTCCCAGGCAGAGGCTGTTATGGATGTTATACAGGCGAAAAATGAATATGCGCTTCGCAGTTCCATGGATCAGTTAAGAGGTTCTGTGCAGAAAGCAATCCGAGATATCAGAGAAAAGCTGATTTATCACATTGCATATATAGAATCGGCACTGGATGATCCGGAACATATCAGTCTGGATGGATATCCCCAGGAACTTCTGGAAGTTGTGGATAATGAACAGAAAGAAGTGAAGCGCCTGTTGAAAACTTCTTCTGACGGAAAGATGATCCAGGAGGGAATCCAGACAGTTATCCTCGGAAAACCAAATGCCGGAAAATCCTCACTGTTAAATCTTCTGATCGGAGAAAACAGGGCTATTGTGACAGATATTGCAGGAACGACCAGAGACATTCTGGAGGAATATATCACACTTCATGGAATATCTCTGAAGATTATTGATACAGCCGGAATCCGGGAAACAAAGGATATTGTGGAAAAAATAGGGGTAGACAGAGCCAGAGAAATGGCACAGAAAGCAGATCTGATTCTTTATGTAGTGGATTCTTCTGTTCCGCTTGACGAAAATGATGAAGAAATCATGGAAATGCTTACTGGAAAAAAGGCGATTATCCTGTATAATAAAACTGATCTTCAGCCGGAAATCCAGCCGGAAATCCTGAAAGAAAAAACAGGACATCCGGTAATTCCGATTTCTGCAAAAGAAGAAAAAGGCATTACAGAACTGGAAGAACAGATTAAAGATATGTTTTTTGGAGGAGAGATTTCCTTTAATGATGAGGTATATATTACAAATGCCCGTCATAAAGCAGCATTGGAAGAGGCTGACAGAAGCCTTGATCTGGTCAGAAACAGTATCGAAATGGGAATGCCGGAAGATTTCTTTTCTATAGATCTTATGAATGCATATGAAAATCTGGGTAAAATCCTCGGAGAGTCTGTTGGTGAAGATCTGGTAAATGAGATATTCAGCAAGTTTTGCATGGGTAAATAAAAATCAAAAATCGCCTTCGGCGATTTTTGAAAGAATAGGATGAGCAGTTGTAAAATAAAAGGAGACAAAATGAGAACGTTAGTAGAAGATTATGATATTATTGTAGTCGGTGCCGGTCATGCCGGATGTGAAGCAGCACTTGCGGGCGCGCGCCTGGGCCTGAATACAGTGATGTTTACTGTAAGTGTAGACAGTATCGCATTAATGCCATGTAACCCGAACGTAGGCGGCAGTTCCAAAGGCCATCTGGTAAGAGAGCTTGATGCCCTGGGCGGTGAAATGGGAAAAAATATTGACAAGACCTTTATCCAGTCCAAAATGCTTAACTGTTCCAAAGGACCTGCAGTGCACTCCTTACGTGCGCAGGCTGACAAACAGGCATACAGCAATGAAATGAGAAAAACGCTTGAAAATACACCTAATCTGACTATTAAACAGGGAGAAGTAACAAAACTTCTGGTCGAGGACGGAAAGATTACAGGGGTAAAAACATATTCCGGTGCAACTTATAACTGTAAAGCTGTGGTCCTCTGTACAGGAACTTATTTAAAAGCAAGATGTATTTACGGTGATGTAAGTAATTATACAGGACCAAACGGACTGCAGGCAGCCAACTATCTGACTGATTCTCTGAAAGAGCTGGGAATTGAAATGTTCCGTTTTAAAACAGGAACACCTGCCCGTATTGCCGGAAATACAATTGACTACAGTAAAATGGAGGAACAGTTTGGAGATGAGAGAGTTGTACCATTTTCATTCTCAACTAATCCGGAAGATGTTCAGATAGAGCAGAAATCCTGCTGGCTGACATATACAAATGAGAAAACTCATGAGATCATTCGTGCAAACCTTGACCGTTCTCCATTGTATTCCGGTATGATCGAAGGAACCGGTCCGCGTTATTGCCCGTCAATTGAAGATAAAGTAGTCCGTTTTGCAGATAAGAATCGTCATCAGGTATTTATTGAGCCAGAAGGTCTCTATACAAATGAGATGTATATTGGTGGAATGTCCAGCTCTCTGCCGGAAGATGTGCAGGAAGAAATGTATCATTCCGTACCGGGACTGGAACATGCAAAAATCGTAAAAAATGCATATGCCATCGAATATGACTGTATTAATCCACGTCAGTTATATCCTACACTGGAATTTAAGAAAATCAAAGGACTGTTCAGCGGCGGTCAGTTTAACGGAAGCTCAGGGTATGAAGAAGCAGCGGCGCAGGGACTGATCGCAGGAATTAATGCTGCTCTGGAAGTTAAAGGTCAGGAACAGCTGATTCTTGACCGTTCTGAGGCTTATATTGGTGTTCTTATTGATGATCTGGTAACAAAAGAAAACCATGAGCCATACAGAATGATGACCAGCAGAGCGGAGTACAGATTACTTCTCCGACAGGACAATGCGGATCTGAGACTTCGTAAAAAGGGATATCAGGCAGGGCTCATCAGTGAAGAGGATTATCAGAAAATCCTTACGAAAGAAGAACAGATAAAAACAGAGATCAGCAGAGTAGAACATACAAATATCGGAGCAAACAAAGAGGTTCAGACCCTTCTGGAAAGCTATAACAGCACACCGCTGAAATCTGGAACTACTCTGGCAGAACTGATCCGCCGTCCGGAACTTTCTTATGAAGCAATCAAACCACTTGATAAAGAACGTCCGGAGCTGCCATGGGATGTACAGGAACAGGTTGACATTAACATCAAGTATGATGGATATATCCGCAGACAGTTAAAACAGGTAGAACAGTTTAAGAAACTGGAAGCAAAGAAAATCCCGACAGATCTTGATTATGAGAAAGTTGGAAGCCTGAGAATCGAAGCACGTCAGAAACTGGAAGCATACAGACCGATTTCAATCGGACAGGCTTCCCGAATTTCAGGAGTTTCTCCTGCTGATATATCAGTTTTACTGGTGTATCTTTCCAGTACGAAATAATTAATATAATACGCTTTAATGTGCTTATAAAAACAAGAAATTGGCAAAAAATATTAAAATAGTGCATAAAAGAGTAAAATAACGGACTGTAAATAACAGATTAAATCATAAAAGCACATAAAACAACCCTGTAAAATATACAAAAATAAATAAATAAAGGTAGAAAAAGGAGAATAATACATGCCGTATAATCTGACGACATTGGAAAATGGATGCAGAGAACTGGGTATAGAGCTGAGCCAGAAGCAGAAAAATCAGTTTATCCAGTTTTATGAATTTCTGGTAGAAAAAAATAAGGTTATGAATCTGACAGGTATTACTGAGTTTGAGGAAGTACTTACAAAGCACTTTCTTGACAGTCTTGCCTGTGTAAAAGCCATTGATATGACAAAAGTAAAAACAATTATGGACATCGGTACAGGTGCCGGATTTCCAGGTGTGCCTTTGAAAATTGCTTTTCCACATCTGGAGGCATGTCTGCTGGATTCTCTGAAAAAGAGGGTAAACTTCCTTGAGGAAAGTTTTGAGCTTCTTGGATTAGAAGGGATTAAGGCGATTCATGGAAGAGCAGAAGAGTATGCAAAAAATAAAGAGTATCGTGAGAAATATGATCTCTGTGTATCCAGGGCAGTATCAAACCTTGCAACTCTGTCAGAATATTGTCTTCCTTATGTAAAGACAGGAGGAACTTTCATTTCCTATAAATCAGGAACTGTACAGGAAGAGGCAGAAGAAGCAGAGAAAGCAATCAATATCCTCGGTGGTCAGGTGAAAGACATCACATACTTTAAATTGCCGGACTCCGAGATTGACCGATCCCTTGTCATTATAAATAAGAAAAAATCTACACCTGGAAAGTATCCGCGTAAAGCAGGAACACCATTAAAAGAACCATTGTCATAATAAATCTATGTATAGTTGTCTCATGAAATCTTCTGGCAAAAAATGCCGAGATTTCGGGACAGCTATTTTTTTCAAACAAACATCACAGAATAATCACACTTTTATCCTAATTTCATCACAACTTCATCATAAACTATTTTTATAGAGATGTCCTCGGGTTCCCCCATTCTCTGTTTCACCTGGGGACATTTTCTATATTTTATTTTGGCAAAAATTAAGAGGAGGAGAACACATTGATTGAAGTAAACAATCTGGTTAAACGATATGGTAACCATACGGCAGTTGACCACCTTTCCTTTAAAATAGAGAAAGGCAAAATCTATGGATTTCTGGGACCAAACGGTGCAGGAAAATCCACTACAATGAATATGATAACCGGATACATCGCATCCACCGAAGGAACCGTCAAAATTGACGGACACGATATCCTCGAAGAACCGGAAGCGGCAAAGAAATGTATCGGTTATCTGCCTGAACAGCCACCGGTCTATTTTGATATGACTGTCCTGGAATACATGAAATTTGTGGCAGATCTCAAGAAAATCCCAAAAGATAAAAAAGCAAACATGATCGAAGAAGTCATGGATATGGTAAAGATTTCAGACATGAGAAACCGTCTGATAAAGAACCTGTCAAAAGGTTACAGACAGAGAGTTGGTCTTGCTGAGGCGATTATGGGGTATCCGGAGGTGATCATCCTGGATGAGCCGACAGTAGGTCTTGACCCTAAACAGATTATTGAAATCCGAACCTTAATTAAAGAATTAAAAAAGAAACATACCGTTATTCTCAGCTCGCATATACTTTCTGAAGTAAGCGCGGTATGCGATTACGTGCTGATCATTTCTCATGGAAAACTGGTAGCAAGCGATACTCCTGAGAATCTTGGAAAACTTGCAGAGGGATCCAATACTCTGGAGATGCTTATTAAAGGTGAAAAAACACAGATCAGGCAGGCTCTCGAGGGAATCGAGGGAGTCAACAGCGTAACAATGGAAAAAGATGAGAAACAGAATCTCTGGAGTGTGAAAGTTTCAACAGAGGAGCAGAATGACATTCGGGAAGAAGTATTCTACAAAATGTCGGAGATTAACAGCCCAATCTATGAGATGAAGTCCAGGAAAGTATCACTGGAGGAAATCTTCCTTGAACTTACTGCATCCGATAAACCAATATCTGCAGACGAAGTCCCAAATACACCTGAAGATAAAGATACTGATGCCGGTAAATCAAACGAGACAAACGTAAAACAGACATCAGCAGAAATACCGGAAGAACAGAATAATGATAAAGGGGGAGAGAAATAACCATGACAGCTATATATAAAAGAGAGCTGAAAAGTTACCTGACATCCATGGTAGGATATTTATTTATCTTTTTCATTCTTGTACTGACAGGTATTTATTTTTCAGCATATCAGCTTTCAGCAGCATATCCGAAATTTGAATACACCTTAAGTGCAATTACCTTTGCATTCCTGATCGGAGTACCGATTTTGACTATGCGTGTACTTGCAGAGGAAAGAAAACAGAAAACAGATCAGCTGCTTCTGACAGCACCGGTTTCTGTGAGCGGTATTGTAATAGGTAAATATCTTGCACTGGTAACTGTATTTGCTGTTCCGATGGCAGTTATGTGTACTTATCCGCTGATTATGTCCAGGTTTGGCACAGTAGAGTTTGCATCTGCATATACAGCAGTCCTGGGATTCTTTCTCCTGGGATGTGCAAATATTGCAATCGGTGTATTTATGTCAGCATTAACTGAGAGCCAGGTAATTGCAGCGGTACTCACATTTGTTTTCTTATTTGCATTTTACATGATGAATGGTATTTCTTCATTCTTCTCTCAGACATCTATGTCGACATGCGTGACATTTGGGTTATTGATCCTAGCAGCAGCCATCATTATCTATACCATGATCAAGAATATTCTGATCTCAGCAGCGATCGGTGTGATCGGAGAAGTGGCACTGATTATTATTTATGTAGTAAAATCCAGTATTTTTGAGGGCGGTATTCAGAAAGTCCTGGATGTGTTTAATCTGAGCGGACACTTTGATAATTTTACAAGTAACATCTTTGATATAAAAGGAATTGTATATTTTCTTTCTGTGATCGCAGTATGCCTGTTCCTTACAACACAGTCTATTTTGAAGAGACGCTGGAATTAGTGGGGAGGTGAAAGAAAATGAAACTGAAAGAAAAGATGAAAAATAATAAGCATAAAAAATTTGACAAAAAGAAACTGATTGGCACCATCAGTAAGAAGCATATCAAAAACGGCTCTTACACAATGGTTATGTCAGTGGTATTTATTGCAGTAGTTGTAGTGCTCAACATGATCGTAAATGCGATTCCGTCCAAATATTCAGAAATTGATATCAGCAGCCAGAAACTCTACAGTATTGGTGATGATACAAAAGCAATGCTGAAAGATCTGGACAAGGACGTAACAATTTACCAGATTGCACAGAGCGGTTCTGAAGATGAAAATATTACCAATCTGCTTAAGAAATATGAAGATGAATCCAAGCATATTAAAGTAGAGCAGAAGGATCCTGTAGTAAATCCTAAATTTGTAACGGAATATACAAGTGATGATCTTTCTGCAAACAGTCTGATCGTTGTATGCGGCGACAGAAATAAAGTCATTGATTACAACAATATCTATGAGAGCACAATTGATTATCAGACCTACAGCTCTCAGACTACCGGTTTCGACGGTGAAGGTCAGATCACAAGTGCAATCGGATATGTAACATCCGAAGATCTCCCGATCCTTTATACACTCGAGGGACATGGTGAGAAGGAGATGGATTCTACTATCAAAGAAGACATCGAGAAGGCAAACATGGATATTCAGTCTCTGAATCTTCTTACAGAGGGAAGTGTTCCGGATGATGCAGACTGCCTGTTCATTGATTCTCCATCCACAGATATTTCAGAAGATGAAAAGACTGCTATTATTGATTATCTTGAAAATGGCGGAAAGGCGATGATTTTCTCTGATTATACAACAGAAGACCTGCCAAACTTTGATGCAGTTCTGGAAAACTATGGTGTTCAGAGAGAAGCTGGAATCGTATTTGAAGGTGATAATCAGCATTATGCAATGCAGATGCCATATTATCTGGTTCCGACTATAAACAGCACAGATGCAAGCTCTGAGACTGTTTCCGGAGGATATTATGTACTTGTACCATATGCACAGGGAATCAAAAAAATGGATGATGTAAGAGATACCGTAACGATCAACAGTATCCTCACCACATCAGACCAGGCATATTCCAAGACAGATCTGAACAGTGATACTCTGGAGAAAGAAGACGGAGACGAAGCTGGCCCATTTGATCTGGGAGTAAGCATCACAGAGACTCTGGATGATGACAAAGAAACGCAGATCGTATACTATTCAACTTCCAATCTGATGGAATCACAGGTAAATCAGATGGTATCCGGCGGAAATGAGAAGCTGATCATCGAATCCTTGAAGTGGATGACAGACACAGAAGACAGTGCAACCGTATCTATCCCATCCAAGAGCCTGTCTGTATCTTATCTGACACTTACAGACTATGATGCTGCATTCTGGAAGATCTGCACCATCGGTCTGATTCCTGGATTCTTCCTTGTTGTAGGGTTTGCAGTTTGGATGAAGAGGAGAAAAGCTTAAATGAAGAATAAAACTGTAAAAATGGTTCTTGCAGTTGTAGTTCTTGGTGTCTGCTGCGGGGCTTACGCAGGTGTAAAAACCTACGTAGCCCATCAGGAGCAGAAAGAATCCGAAGAAGATTCTGAAGAAAGCACAACTGTATTTACTGCATCAACAGATAACATTAAATCTCTGGATTTTATGGTTGATGATACAGAGACAACATTTGAAAAAGATGATGACAGTTGGGTAAAGAAAGACGAAACAGATTTTCCGGTAAATCAGACTACTCTGGACAGTGCAGCATCTGCTATTGCATCTGTCGATTCAGACAGAGTTCTGGAGGACGTAGATGATCTTTCAGAATATGGTCTGGACTCTCCGTCAAACACGATTAAGATTGTAACAAAATCTGATGAGGAAGATGGCGATGACATAACAACTACACTGTATGTGGGAGATGAAAATTCCTCCACCAGTCAGTATTATGTAAGAAAAGATGATGATGAGAAGACAGTATACCTGATAGATTCTTCCTGCGTAGAGCCGTTTACCAAATCATTGAATGATTATGCGCAGATGGAAGATTTTCCTGCAATTTCCAATACAGATACCATTACAAAAATTTCTGTACACGGCGATAATTCCTATGAATTATCAAAAGACGAAGATACAAGTACCTGGTCAGTAAAAGGCAGCGAGGATGAAGAAAAAGCAGACTCAGCTACCGTAAGTTCTCTGGTATCCTCATTCGGAAGCATGGCATATAGTTCACTTGCAGATTATAAATGTGACGACAAGAGCAAATATGGTCTGGATAAACCATATGCAACAATCACAGTAGATTATCAGGAAGAAGTTGCTGATGATGACACACAAGATGATACGACAGCTTCCGGTGAGACGGCAGATGAAGATGCTTCATCTGTGGAAGAAAACAGTGACGATGCTGAACAGGATACAGAATCAGATGAAAGCGTAAATGAAACTACGGATGAAACATCTGAGGCTGAAGATATTGACAGCGAAGAAGCAGGAGACGAAACATCAGAAAACTCAGACAGTGCATCAGACGATGAGGATTCTTCGGAAGAAGAAACTAAGATGGCAGATAAGCAGCTTACAATTCTTGTTGGAAATGAAACAGATGACAGCAGCAGATATGTCATGGTAAATGACAGCAATGAAGTCTATACGATGTCAACGGATACTCTGTCCGCGCTCACTGATAAATCAGAAGAAGACTTCTGGGATATGACAGTAAGTTATGTATCTTTAAACAGCCTCGGAAGCCTCAAAGTAAATTATCAGGGCAGTGATTATAAAGTAAATGTTTCACGTGAAACATCCACAGATGATGATGGAAACGATACAGAAACAGTTACCTATAAACTGAATGGTTCTGATCTGGATGAAACAACATTTACAACATTCTACAATAAACTGATCAACATGACAGCTCAGAAACGTCTGACAGATAAATATGAACCTGACGGTGATGCAGAACTGACAGCTACATTTACAGAAGAAGACGGTGATACACAGGAAGTTGCATACTATAGCTACGATACAAACTATTATGCAGCAGTGGTGGATAATAAAGTATATCTCGTAAATAAGATGAATGTAAAAGAACTGTTCACAGCATTTGAATCAGTTGTTGGAACAGAAGAAGATAGTTCAGATAAGACAGATTCAGACGAAGCAACAACAGATGATACTAAATCAGATTCAACAGATATGCCAGGTGAGAGCATAGAAGAGTCCGATGACAGTACATCTGAAACAGCCGGCATAACAAACGATTCTGATACATCCGAAGAGGAGAATACAGATTCTCAGGAAACGGACAGTACAGAAGAGTAAAAGAATAAACGAATCTATAAAAAAGTGAGGCAGGCATATAGAATTTCTTCCATATGCCTGCCTCACTTTTTGTTGTACTAGAGCGTGTCTGAAAAACATTTTAAATTGTTTATTTTAACCAAATTAATATTG
>NZ_JAJCGT010000031.1:0-44406 GCF_020553185.1 Blautia sp. MSK18_10
GGAGAGTACAAAACTTGTGAGTAGATAGATATTTATATCATCAAAAGCATACTCGTTGAAGTAGGAATGAAACATAGAAGTTTATAACTTTTTATAAGTTTTCAGTAACGGACGCATATATAATGGCAGAGATCATAACCGACGGCTCACAGAAAGAACTGAAGAAACATGGCAGTGATGAATTTCCACTGCTGGTAAGCTATGAGAAACTTTCCGGCTACAAATCCGGCTCCTTTCTCTGGCACTGGCATCCTGAGATAGAAATCACCCTTGTCCTGGATGGACAGATTCTCTATAAAGTAAACCAGTGTACCTACCACATGAAAGCAGGAGATATCCTTCTGGGAAATGCCAATGTACTCCACGCAGGCTTCATGGAAGATATGAAAGACGGCAAATATGTCTCCATCACTTTTCTGCCAAAGATTATCTATGGTTCCTACGGAAGTATCCTGCGCAGGAAATATGTGGAGCCATTTTTACACAATTTCTCCATTCCTGCAGTCTACATTGACTATTCGCAGCCCTGGCATGAAATTTTTTCCGAATATGTGAGAGAAATCATAACTCTGTATGAAGAGAAAAAGGAATTTTACGAACTGGATATCACCGGAACTCTGCAAAAGCTGTGGCGCTGTATGCTGCAGAATCTTCCAGAGAACCTCCCCTATACGGAACACAGCAAACTGGAACGCAACCGTATGCGTGAGATCATGGATTATCTGGAACACAATTACATGAATAAAATCCAGATGAAAGATATCGCAGAGGAAATCCACCTCTGCGAGAGCGAATGCAGCCGGTTATTCAAGAGATACATGAACGTATCCCTGTTTACATTTCTGCAGGAATACCGGGTGGAACGGAGCCTTGAATTTCTCCTCAGCTCCGACGACAGCATCATGGAAGTCGCCCAGAAATCCGGCTTCACAGACTCCAACTATTATGCCAAGGTATTCTCCAGAGTGAAGGGCTGCAGCCCGCAGAAATATAGAAAACAAAACACCAAAAAAGAATAATACAACATACGAAAGGAATTAAATAAATTTCTTCCGGCCGTTCAGCATCAGGCACGTTATGTGAAATTACTTGGGGAATAATCCATCAAAAAAACTGCTATATCAAACATTTCCTGGTATATGTTTCTTTGAATAACAATCCCAATACATCATTCTTGTTTCTATAGCAGTTTTTAGTCAATCCCTGTCTTTATATTCTTTCGGTAACTCTCAAAATATTTTTTATTCTATTACTTTATACACAGCAGTTCCAAATGCAGGAAGTGTACATCTTCCTGTTGCTTCTGTTTTATCATAAAGTGCGATCATTGGTTTCTGAAGTGTATATTCAATCTTTTCAGCCTGATAGTTTAATACAAAAATGTATTTCTCTCCATCCTTCTCACGCATAATCACTTCCGCTGTTTCCGGAGCTTCAATATATTCTTTAAATGGCTCTTTAATCTTCAGATAATCAAACAATGCTTCAGTATTTTCCTTATTGAAAGTTGCCCCCAGATGTAATACCTGTCCTTTGCCAACTGCATGGCAGGTAAGCGCAGGATTTCCTTCATAATAACTGTTTCCATAGATGGCCAGTGTTTTTGTGCCTTCCAGCGGTGTAATAATATCATTAAATACTGGCATTGGAATTTTCTTATCGCTAAACTCTGCAAATACCTCGTCTTCTGCAGGACTTGTAAATGTAAAATCACGTACATCTGTACCGGTAAGTTCTGCCAGCAACCCCGGCTGTGGAAGCATCACACATTTACCATTCATATCTTTATAACCTGAACGGCATCCGATAACCAATGTTCCGCCCTGCTCAACATATTCTTTCAGAAGTTTCACGCGTTCTTCACTGATTAGAACCGGATGTGCATAAAACAGTACCGGATATTTCATCAGATCTGTAAGTTCACTGTCCTCCTGCAGATATACAATGTCATATGGTGTATGTGTCAGCTGAGCAGCTTTAAAGATTCCCTGCTCGCTTGCTCCTGCTACTCTGTTATGCCATGTATCTACAGAAGTATCCCATTCATTATCGTAATCTTTAACGATTGCAAATGCTGCTTTATATTCTGAATTGCATACACCGTCAATTGCTTTTAACTTCTTATAGAAATCCTGAACCTCTCTGTATTTGCGATTCTCGCGATTATCATAATCCAAAATTCCATGCCAGTAGATTTCTGTACCAAATGTACAGGTTCTCCAGCGGAAGAAAGAAATATAATCAGCACCGTGAGCTACACTCTGCATTGCCCAGAGAGTTAACTGTCCCGGACGCGGAGACGGTGCTTCCATTCTGGTTGTCCAGCCATTTCCACCGGACTGCTGTTCCATAATTCCAAAATGAGGGCAAATAGAACGTACCTCTGCGAGATTATGGGACCATTTACGATCATTCAGATCATCACTGTGCAGCGGATTGCGATCCAGACCAAATGCAAAATCCGGATAAGAATCATAGCAATAAACATCAAGAGACTCTTTCTCCATTTTATGATTGTCGAGATTCCAGAATTTACCATTTGTTGTGATATAGTCTCCCGGTTTTACATATTTTTTGATAATCTCTGTCTGCATTTTACAGAAATGACGGGCACTCTCTGAAATAAATCTGATATAATCCAGATGCTGATGAGGATTAATTCCCTGACTTAAAACCGGGCGCAAAACATAAATCTGATCCCATTCCGTATAAGTCTGATTCCAGAAGGTAGTTCCCCATGCTTCATTTAATTTCTCCAGAGTTCCATACTGTTTTCTGAGAAATTCACGAAACACAACAGAATCTGCCTCTGAATAAAACTCATTCACTTCACAGTTGATTTCATTATCAATCTGCCATCCCACGATTGCCGGATGTTTCGCATAATGAGCAGCTTCTCTCTCCACAACCCTTGCACAAAGTCTCTGATAAACCGGTGAGTTATAATTATAATGTCTTCTTCCTCCATGTCTGAGAAGCACACCATCTTTTCGTGCATTTAAGACTTCCGGATATTTCTCTGTCAGCCATGCAGGAGGAGTTGCTGTAGGTGTTCCGAAGATAACTTTCATCTGCTTTTCACTGCACAGATTCAGAAATTCATCAAAGAAATCATAGGTAAAAACACCTTCCTCCGGCTCTACTTTGCTCCATGCAAACTCTGCAATACGGATCACAGAAATTCCGGCCTTCTTCATTCTGTCAAGATCATCTGCCCAGAGTTTCTTATCCCAGTGTTCCGGATAATAACAGGTTCCCATTGTCAGTTCGTTCCATTTGTAGTTCTGTTTTGCATTCATTGTCATGTCCTCCACCAAACATTTATATTTCATTCAGAGTATGATTGCCAGGTACCTGCATTACAGGAATCCTGAAAGTCACCTCTGTTCCTTCTCCCGCTACACTTGTCACATGAAATTCACATGCTTCTCCATATAACAAATTCAGCCTTCGATATACATTACTCAATCCAATACTGCTTTTTTTATTTTTATCACTATAATTCTGAATGACCAGTTTTAACTGCTCTTCATCCATGCCTTTTCCATTATCTGTCAGATTAAACTGAAGATATTTGTTATCACATAGCTGAATATTGATCCACAGGATTCCTTTTTCAATCTGTTCTTCCAGACCATGTACAATACTGTTTTCTATAACCGGCTGAATGATAAAGCTTGGCATATAGAAATTCAGCACTTCATCAGGAATATTATGTCTGATCTCTATTTTGTCTCCAAACCTGTATTTCTGGATAAATAAATAGTTATCTACAACCTCCATTTCCTGTTTTACCATATAATAGTCTTCCCTTTTGATACTTGCCCGGAGAAATTTTCCCAGAGCAACTGCCAGATCCGTTATTTCACTGTTTCCATTTGAAAAACCAAGCCAGCTTATCGTATCCAGGCAGTTATACAGAAAATGAGGGTTGATCTGCATTTTCAGAAATTCAATCTCAGCCTCTCTGTTTGCAATTTCCAGCGTATAATTCTTCTCTATCAGATTCTGTACCTTATCCGCCATCTGGTTATAAACCATACCAATCTGGCTGATCTCATCCTGACTTTCCACCTTGAATCGGGAATCAAAGTTTCCTTCCTGATATGCAGTCATGCTATCTACCAGTTTCTTTGTCGGTTTTACCATAACTCTGGCAGCATATCTCATTATTATCAGAGAAACCAAAAGCACAATTCCAAACGTAATAAGTACACTCACCAGCGCAATTCCTATATTCTTCCACAACTGCCCCACATTGATAGTGGAAACCAGAAGCCACCCATTATTCACATACTGATATGTAAAATAACTATTCTCTCCTGTACTGGGATCCTTGACAATTTTTACATTCTTAAAATCTCTCGTTTCCAGTGGAAAAGAATTTCCACACATATTTTTCTCACTAGATACGATAATGTCCATATCATTATTCAAAAGGTAAAAACGATTTTTATACGTGCTGGGAACAGATTGAAGTTTTTCGCTGAAATATGAATTTTTACACTCAATAATCATATATCCGATAGGTTTAAAATCATCAACACTTAGAATGGCACGATATAACCCAATCATTCCATTTTCTTCATCGTCTGCCCACAGTGCCCCTCCATTTTGGTCATAGATTTTTTCTTTTGTAATATCATCTGCTTTGATTCTTTTGCCAGAGGTTCCTATTACAATTTCCACATTATCCAGAGAAAAAATCCTGGCCGAAACAATTCCCGGGACATTAAAAACACTTCCTCGGATTTCACTGGAAATCGCTGCTTTTTCAGTTTGAAAGGATGTATTTTCCGGATTCACCAGTGTCTGATAATTGATTTCTTTTAAGTTCTTTTGCACACTGTTATTGATCAGAATCGACACAGAAAGCTGATCAATCTGGCTGATTCTTTCTTCCAATCCTGTTTCCGCTGCTACAGTAACATCGTTCATATGTGATCTTGCCTGTGAGTTATAAACACTGGAAAAACGAATTCCGAAAACAACCAGCAGAACAACACATGAGACAAACATTAACAGCATATAGACTTTAAAAATCTTATTCATCAAACTTCCGTTTGCCTTTAAAACACCAGTTTGTTTTGATTTATCGCGCCTTCTCATATCACTTTCCATTTCCTGATTTACTATTCAGTATTTCATAAAGTCCCGGGAAATTTTCACCATTTTCATTTCTATAATTTGACGGCGTACATCCAAATGTTTTCTTAAACATCTGTGAAAAATAATGCTGGTCATTAAACCCTGTTTTTTCACACACATCACTTATCTTTTCACCTGTTTTGATAAGACTGGCTGCACACATCAAGCGAATTCCGTTTAAAATATCTACAAAAGTGTAACCTGTTTCTTTTTTTATCTTACGTGAAATGTAACTCTCTGAAAAATGATATTTCTCAGCAAGGTCTGATAAAGAAATATTCTGTTCATAGTTCTGTGCAATATCTGTCATAATAGATTTAATCGTATTGGATGACTGTACAAAAAGACTGTTTACCTGCGATACCGCATCATGCTTTTCCCCAAATTCATCCTTCTGGCTTAATAACTTCTGTTCAAATCTTTTCTGTTCCAGACGGTGCATAACGTTATGCATTGTTTCCATCAGTTCATTTGGAGAAACCGGTTTAAGCAGATATTCATATACACCATATCGCATTGCCGATCTTGCATATTCAAATTCTGAAAATCCAGATAAAACTACAACAGCCACATCCATAGAGCGTTCTTTCACCATCTGCGCCAGTTCCAGTCCACTGAAACCGGGCATTCTGATATCGAAAATAACCAGATCTATCGATGTGCTCAATAAAAGTTCTTTCGCTTCTACTCCATTTGCAACCGAATACACATCTGTAATTCCTATTGATTTCCAGTCAAGACTCAGCAGTCCCCTGCGAATTACAACCTCATCATCTGCAATCAACAAATTCATAACATTACCACCTTTTTCTGATTCAAAGAATCACTGCCCCATATAAGAAGCAGTGATTTCTTTTTTCTGAATCATATCATCCTTTTACAGCACCTGCAACCATACCTTCCATAATTTGCTTATGTAATAAAATATAAACTACAATGCTAGGAATAATTGTAATAATAACTGCCGCGATCATACCTACATAGTCTGTAGAATACATCGCCTGGAAGTTGGTAAGTCCTACCGGCAGCGTCATTTTTGAACTTTCCGTGAGGAAAATTCTCGGCAACAGAAGATCATTCCACACATTGATAAACTGAACGACTGCAACTGTTACAACTGAAGATTTTGCTATTGGCAGGATAATCTTAAAGAAGCACTGAAATACCGTACATCCGTCAATAATTGCTGCCTCTTCAAGTTCTGTAGGAATACTTCTCATAAATCCGCAGATAATGAAAATGGCCATCGGAAATCCTACAGCAATCTGCGGAATAATAACAGCAAGATGTGTATCCAGAAGCCCCATCCCCTTAAAAATAGAGAACAGAGGAATTACCAGAGCATAAATAGGAATCATCATTCCTAAAAGGAAAATACTATGTGTAAGGTTTGCAAGCTTCCAATGCATTCTGGCAATTGCATAAGATGCCATTGTTGCAAGGATTACAGTAACCAGAACCGCAGAAACAGCAATAATAACTGAGTTTCCAAAGTATCTGAATACACCACCTTTTACAACTGCATTTACATAGTTTGTCATTGACCACTGTTCCGGTAATCCCCATGTATTCGTATACAATTCAGCATTCGTTTTAAATGATGCCAAAAACAGCCATACAAGAGGGTAGATACAAAGAATCGTAAACCCGATCAGCGATATATATTTAATAACGAGCCATATATTTTCTGAGGCACTTCTCTTCATTTCCCAACACCTCCTACACTGTTTCGTCTGTCTTGAATACTCTGTTGGAAATTCCTACAGATAATATACACAGTAACATTAAAACAACACCGATTGCACTGGCATATCCATAATTCAGAATATTAAATGACTGATAATACATATATGTAGACATAACCTCTGTTGCATGGTTTGGTCCACCTGAAGTCATAACAGCAACCAGATCGTAATATTTCAGAGAACCTGTAATAATCAGAACCGCGTCAATTTTCAGGATTGGTTTGATAAGCGGAAATGTGATGTACTTAAACTGCTGCCAGCCTGTAGCACCATCAATCTCAGCAGCCTCATAGAAAGAAGAATCAATATTTCTCATTGCAGCTAGCTGAATTACCATATGATAACCAACATACTGCCACATGATAACAATAATGATACAAAGCATTGCTGTCTCTTTGTTAGCCAGCCACATCTGCTGCAGACCGCCAAGTCCGATTGCCTTTAAGAATCCATTCAAAAGACCATAGTTACCATTGTAAATGAATGTCCATGTAAGACCAACTGCTACACCACAGATTACGCATGGAAGGAAAAATACAGTCTGGAAAAATGATGCACCTTTGATTTTTTTGAAGATTGCATTACCAAAGAACATTGCTAATGGCATATGTGCCACCAAAGATCCGACAACCATCAGAATATTATTTCCAAATGCATGTTTAAATGTTTTATCACTGAAAAGACTCAGATAATTTTTGATTCCTACAAAGTTCATCTTTGACATCAGGTCTGTATCAAATAATGAAAGATACACATTATAAAAGATAGGAGCTAATGCAAAGATTGCATAAATAATAAATGCAGGCAATACAAAAAGTGCTATGGTTTTCTTATTACCCATTACTTTATTCATAGACAACTCTCCCTTTTAACAAGCGGAACCCAATGTAAAATCTCAGGTTCCGCCAGTTTATTTAACAATCTGTTTATTTACTCTTGCTTTCTGCATAAGACTGCAGGGTATCAAATGCTTCCTGCACATCATCACCGTTTGCAATTCCAATTGCTGTATTGTTAAATTCATTTCCAAGATCAGTATCTACACGGTCAAACCATGGCGTCTGTGCCTTTGCATCTCCCAGAAGATTTACGAAATCTGCACACAGCGGTGTTAATTTTGAATCGTCGATATCAATGTTTGTACTTGGGAAACGTCCATAATCATAAAGTAATGAAGAAGTTGATTCTTCGTTTGTCATATATTTTAACAGTGCTACTGCAGCATCTACATTCTTGCAGTTCTTAGTAATCGCATAAGAAGTATCAACAGAGCCAACTTCTACACCTGCATATTCTTCATTTACTGCCGGCATTAAGAAACAACTAATATTTTCTGCTTCTGCAGCATTCTCTTTCTTATCCAGATTGGAGATTTCCCAACATCCGTTGAAGTACATTGCTGTCTGTCCATTTGCAAATTGTAACTGTGCCTCTTCTCTTGATACTCCGGTAAATCCATCTTCAAAATATCCTTTATTAACTTCTTCCTGGAACAGTTTACCAGCTTCAACCATACCTTCATCGTTCCATTTTCCTGTGCCGCCTTTTATAGAGTTGAATAAATCCTCGCCTTTAATTCCATCACTCAGCTGCTGGATATACTGAGATACAAGCCATGCATCATCCGCTGTAGAAGCTAATGCAACAGGTGTAACTCCATTTTCTTTTAATGTGTCGCATACCTGAACATACTCATCATATGTAGTCGGAACTTCAAGACCATATTTATCAAAAATTGCTTTGTTATAATACATGATAGCTGTACTCTGCTGAGTCGGAATCGCATATACTTCACCATCATATGTTAAAGGATCTAAGATACCTCCATTGAAGCTGTTCTTCCACTCCTCGTCTTCATCCAGATATTTCTGAAGGCTGACGATTTTATCACCATTTACAAAGTTTTCAAGATATCCAAGTTCCCATGTAAAGATAATATCTGTTTCAGAGTCAGAAGCCATCATTGTTGTCAGTTTTGTCTTATAGTCAGAGTTGGTTACGTTCTGAATTTCTACCTTTACTCCATACTCGTTGGACTCATTAAATCCATCAATGATCTTACGGTATCCTTCCATATATGCATCTGAATCAGAACCGTTCATCATAATAGTCATTGTTTCTGAACTGCTGTCTGCTTTTGAGTCTGAAGAATCAGAGCTTCCACCATTGCTTCCACAGCCGGTAAGCATACTTGCAGCCATTGCACCGATCAGTAAACACACTGTAAATTTTTTCATCTTATTTCTTTCCTCCCTGTTTGTGATATTTGTATATATCTCTGTGTTTTCTATAAGAACATTTTATCAATTTTTACATTCATTTAAAGAAAGAATTATGTCCTTTTTGTTTGTTATTTTGTCATTCATTTGTTAGTTTTTTGTCTTTTATAGTTTTTGCACAATATAATATCAATATTTAAAGGCAATATAAAACACAGGAATATCTATAAGAAAAATCTCCCTGTGTTTTACATTACCTATATTTTATGCTTCTTCAACAATTTTTATATTCCATGGTGAAACCGTGATGCTTTCTCCATCCTGTACAGATTCTCCTGATAACAACTCTGTACCGTTTTTTCCATAATAAGAAACTTTCTGTTCTTCTGCAGAATAGTTCAGGATATATCTGACACATTTTCCCAGATCGTTGGTTCCTTTTCTTACGATCACCGGCCATCTGTATTCCGGAAGCTCTAACTCAGCGCTCCTAAGTGCTTCTGTGATCACTGCTTTTAAAGTATTGTCATCTGTCATGCAACCAATGTAGATGGCAGTTCCTTTTTCATAATGATTCTTAGTGATTGCTGCATATTCTTTCCAATTATAATGATCATAAGATGCCAGAACTTCTGCTTCCTGTGGCATTAATAATTCCATGAATACTTTAGCTGTTGCAGGCACATCTGTATTTTCTTCAGTCTCAATATTTTCTTTTGTTTCATTTTTCTTATCTGCTTCATCTGCACCACTTTCTCGGATAATACTTCCAGTCAGTCCGACATTCTTCGGGAAGGTAAACTGCTGATAGTTGATTCCGAAGCAGTTACTTAAAATATGCGGCTGAATTTCATGACTTACCTTAATATTCTCATTCGCAAATGCAGTCTTAAATGTTGCCACCAGCGTACCACCATCTGCCACATACTGTTTCAGTCTTTCCAGAAGTTCATCTGGTGCTGCATAGAGTGCCGGGACAAAGATTGCTTTATACTGTTCCAGATTATCAGATTCCGGCCATACGAAGTCACACTCAATATTCATCTGATACAGTGCATCATAAATCCAGCGAACAACATCATTGTATCCAATGCCATTATTTCCTGCCGCAGTTGCTTCGATTCCGAACCACTTGAGAGCCGTTAATGCCTCATTACTTACAAGGATAGCGACATCATTTTTCTTCTTCAGATTCACCAGATGACTTCCGATTTCTGAGAATTCCTTGCCCATAATACATGCTTCGCGATACGGTGCATTCTCCTGCATGTCATGACTGAGAAGTCCCTTCCAGTATGTCTCAAAAGAATTATGAATAGAATGCCAATGCCAGTACATTACGCTGTTAGAACCACTTGCAAGGTGACTATAACCCTGAAGTCTGAGCTGTCCCTTATACGGAGTCCATCCCGGATAACCCTGAGCTTCTGTTTCCAGAACAAGATAGTTATCTCTCTTTAAAGAACGTGTCATATCACCGCCAAATGCAATCTCTGCCCCTGTCAGATCATCCTGTGTCGGATGATAAATATCTGTGCCTGCAATCGTCAGTGCCTTCGCTGCATGGTAATGGTTTACATCAGGCTGTACTCCATAGGAATATCCCCGCCATTCAAAGTCAAAATTATGAGTGATAAACTGATCTTCTCTGCGGTATTCATTTACGATATCTGCCTGCCAGCTTAAGAATTCGTCCACCAGCGTTCTCTGGAACTTCTCAAATTCAGCTCCGAGGCTTCCATTGATCGTTCCTCTCACATCAGGGAAATCTTCCCACGCATTGATGCGGTTGCTCCAGTAATCCAGACCAAATTCATGATTCATAGCATCCAGATCATTATTAAATTTCCTGCGGAGATATTTCACAAATTTCTCCTGCACATTCTTTCCGGCTGTTCCGTAGTATTTGGTTTCATTGTCTACCTGAAAACCAATAACGCATTTTCTGTGTGCGGTACACTCCATTAATTTACGGATCACACGCTCTGCATAGAAACGATACACCGGATGAGTGATGTCCATGATCTGACGGGCTCCGTAAATACCTCTGCCATTTACAGTCTCTGCCATTACATCCGGATGAGACTTCACCATCCATGTAGGAATCGCATAAGTAGGAGTTCCAATGATGACATTGATTCCTGCCTCTTCCATTGCGTCCATTACACGTTCTACATGAGAAAAGTCAAACGTACCCTCCTGCGGCTCACAGGTACTCCATGTAGACTCTGCAATCCTTACTGTATTGATTCCTGCTTTTTTCATCATTGCAACGTCCTGCTGCAGACGGTCATATGGCATATATTCATCATAATATGCCGCTCCGAAAAGAAGTTCCTTCATTATAATCATATCCTCCTGTTAATATCTGTCCAATTAGCTGTTGATTTCTTATGAACCTTATATTAACCAAGCCGTGCGGATTATTCTATCATCTATTTTAGGTGAATATCATTTATTTTTGTTCTTTCCATTTTCCATATTTCTTTCTGTATCTGGCAGGTGTCATTCCTGTCTGCTTACGGAAAATATTCCCGAAATAACTCTGTGAGCAGAAAGAAAGATAATTTGCAATCTCTTTTACTTCATAATCAGAATAACGAAGCATATTTTCCGCAAGGCGTATTTTCTCTTTACGGATATACTGCTGTATAGTAGTCCCCTCAACCTTATGAAAAAGATCCGATAAATAGCTTGTATTTACCCCTATTTTCTGTCCGATCTCTCCTATAACGATATCACTGTGGAGATTCTGATAAATATAATTCTTTGTCCGCTCAACCAGCTCATTTTTGTGCTGGTTCTTATGAATTTCTGCCACACGCTCTGCAAACTCATATTCTGCCTGACGCATCATGGAATCGATTTTTACTGCATTATTCATATCCTCGATCTTCATAATGTAACCATCCACCATGGAAAAAGCCTCTTCCGGAATCATTCCCCCGCTGATGGCTGCACGGGATGCAAGTGCGATAACACAGATGGCAATATTCTTCGCCTGGCGGACTTGATTTTTGGCAAGCTGTCCTACTTCTCCACGATAAGTTTCAGCCAGACTACGGTTAAGCATTTCCACATCTCCATGACGGATACTATCCAATTCACGCACTTCCTGATCATAAGGATTATGCGGAAGCTCCTGCTCCTGATGCTCGAAAATAACACTGGAAATCTGCCCTTTCACCTCTATAATATCTGTTTCCCGGATTCCATTCTTCTGCCAGAGATCATTAATCGTCAGTTCTTTTCCTGTTATCATGTGATAGAGCATCAGAATTCCTGAGCCAAACACTTTAAGCTCACAAAACGACAGACGAAAGCCCGTCTCATCACTGATATGGTGATGCTGCATCAGATAATGTTCTGAATCTTTTGTATACTTTTCAGTGCTGACAGGACCAACCACAATTTTTGCAAAATGCTTTTTTTCATCTAAACGGCTTCCACTTTTCGATTCATTATTTGTCTCGTTTTGAATCTCACCACTTTCTAATGGAATAACAGCATAAAGAATCGTATCCTTCTCATAGAAAAGATCTGGGTAATCTTTTTTTTCACGATTATGAACAGCAGATAGAAATTCCGAATTTGTAAATAAAGGATTGTACTGCGCCGCCATGTCCCCATAACAGGCTTCTATTGCACCTGATTTACTGATACAGGTAATATTGCCATGCAGAATACGCACCATCTGTTCACAAATATATTCAAGATTCATGTTTTTCTCCCTAAAGCGTGCAAATTGCAGAAATGATTTGTCTAACACGCCCTAAACTATAATCGCTTTAGTCTACTAACTTTTTATCTTTTCTGTTGGATATTATAGCATGTATAATCATCTTGAATAAAGACTTATCCTGCTTTTTGTAAAAACATTCGAAAACACTTATCTTCTTGGTGATATATTCAGTAATACACAAAAGAAACCACAAGCAATCAGTGCTCATGGTTTCTTAAATTTATCTGTATTATTTTAATTTTCTTCCATTTCGCGTAAATACCGGAATCTGTGAAAGAGGAGCATCAACTTCTATTACCTGTCCACCTTCATAAATTTCTTCTGTATCAAAATTTGTCCACTGAGAGCCCTCTGGAAGATATATGGTACGTTTTCTCATATCAGCATAAGTAACCGGTGCTACCAGAACATCTGGGCCAAACATATACTGATCTTCTATCTCCCAGCATTTTGAATCTTTTGGAAAATCATAGAACAAAGGTCTCATAACCGGAGTGCCTTTCTCATGCGCTGCCTCCATTAATTCTGTAATATATGGTTTCATACTTTCACGTAATGCCAGATACTTCTTACAGATTTCATATGCCTCTTCACCAAAAGACCATACCTCATTATCAGCTCCGGAAACACAGGCTGCCCCACCTTCCTTTCCCATAGGCTCCTTTAGAGGTTCACGATAGCCATGAAGTCTCATAACCGGACAGAAAGTTCCATATTCAAACCACCTTACCAGAAGTTCCTGAAATTTTGGATCTTTTGGATCACCACCATGGAATCCGCCAATATCTGTAGTCCACCACGGAATTCCGGCAAGACCCATATTTAGTCCTGCTGCTAACTGATTTCTCAGACTTGAAAAACTAGAATGAATGTCTCCGGACCATACCAGTGCTCCATACTTTTGTGAACCAGCCCACGCACATCTCAACAGATTAATAATATTTTCCTGTCCCTCCGCTTTCATTCCGTCAAAAAATGTTTTTGCATATAATGCCGGATAAATATTTCCAACCTGTACATTTGGTCCCATATGATAACGATAATTATCAAAATCATATACACTATATTCTGGTTCTGCTTCATCAAGCCAGAATACTTTTATCCCTTTATCATAATAATTCTTTTTCGCTTTCTGCCATACATATTCTCTTGCGGCTGGATTGGTAGCATCATAATGTACCGTATTTCCCTGGAAATCCATAACAATACGAAAACCTCTATCTGTACGAATCAGATATCCTTTTTCTTTCATCTCCTGGAAATTCTCGCTTCTATAATCTACTGTCGGCCAGATAGATACCATAAGCTCAATTCCCATTTCTTTTAATTCCTGAATCATCGCATCCGGATCTGGCCAATATTTTTCATCAAATTTCCAGTCGCCCTGTAATGGCCAATGAAAATAGTCAATAACAATAACAGAGATAGGAAGGCCTCTTTTCTTGTACTCTCTTGCTACATTAAGAAGTTCATCCTGAGTCTGATAACGAAGTTTGCACTGCCAGAATCCCATAGCATAATCTGGCATCATAGGTACAGTTCCTGTTACCGATGCATATGCCTCTTCAATTTCTGCCGGTGAATCACCTGCTGTAATCCAGTAATCCAGAACTTTTGTAGAATATGCCTCCCAAGTTGTAATATTCTTTCCAAACATTACTCGTCCTACACCAGGATTATTCCATAGAAATCCATATCCCAGAGAAGAAACAGCAAATGGAACACTTGCCTGAGAATTTCTCTGTGCCAATTCCAGATCTGTTCCTTTCAGATTCAGATATGGCTGCTGATATTGACCCATTCCATAAATTTTCTCTTCCGGATTAGATACAAATCTCATAGAAAGATGATAATCTCCACCAAGAATTGGCTTAAACTCTCTTGCTTCAATATCCAAAGCGCTACAATAATCAGCAAACACATCAAGACGATTTCTAAGATATTCATCTAAAAGAATTTCATCTTTTGAATTGTAAATAGTCAATTTTCCATAAGAAGAAATCACGGCTTTTATTTTTCCATTAATAATAGAAGCTCTTTTTTCTTCAATCTGAATCTTCGGAACAATATCCTCTACCGGCATTTCTAATGCCCAGTTTTCCTTTGGCATTTCTGCCAGTTTAGTTGCCCGGATACGGAAGCTGTTCGCTCCCCATGGCTGAATCCAAAGTTCCTCTGCATCATAATGAAATTTCAGGCAATTATTTTCAGTTCTAAACACGTCCATTATTTGTCCTCCTAGATTAATTTATCAACCCTTTACAGATCCGCTTGTCATACCTTCTACAATATGTTTCTGCATAGTCAGGAATATAATACAGCATGGCAGAATCAAGAGTACGCCATAAGCCATAATACTGTTCCATTTAGTTCCATACTGGTTCATGTATGTATAAATTGCTGATGTCATAGGTCTCATTGTATCTTTTGTATTAAATGTCATTGAGTAAACCAAATCATTCCATCCAAATACAAAGCTGAAACATGCTGCCGTAATAACTGTAGGTTTGCTAATCGGAATACATATTCTGAAAAATACTCCAAGAGAGGTACAACCATCAATTTTAGCTGCATCCTCCAGTTCCTTAGGCATACTCAGGAAACCTGGCCTTAACATCAAAACTACAAACGGAATAGAAATAGTAGCTGTAGATAAAATTGGAGCTAAATAAGAATTCAGCAGTCCCAGTTTTGAAAAAATCAAAAACAGTGGTGTCAATACAAGTGATGCAGGAAGCATCTGTGTTACCAGAAAAACAAGTACGAAAAGTTTCATTCCTTTTACTTTATATCTTGCCAGCCCATAAGCTGCAGGTACTGATAATACTAAAGACAGAATCATAGAGCCTAATGCAATGATGACAGAGTTTTTTAATGTAACACTAAGATTTCCAATCAGGTCTTTATATGCCGTAATTGTAAATTTCTTCGGCCAAAGTGTAGGTACACTTGAAAAGATCTCACTGTCAATCTTAAAAGAATTGACTATGATCCAATATAATGGAAACAAAAATATGCATGCAATAATTACAGCCAGAATACTCAGAAGAATATTTTTCTGCTTATCTCTTAAACGTATTTTTCTCATAATGAGCTCCTTTCTTCTGTTTATATAGTTTCGTCTTTTGAAATAGTTTTTAAATATATCAATGCAACAATAAACAGGCAGATAAACAATACATTTGCTGCAGCTGCACCTTCTCCGAAATGGAATGTCTGGAAAGACAGTTTGTAGGAATATGTGGATAATACTTCTGTCGCATCTACCGGTCCGCCTCCAGTCATAACATATACCAAGTCAAATACTTTGAAGGTAAGTACGAATCCCAGAATCAGTACTGACATAATTGTTGGTTTTAAAAGAGGAATCGTGATTTTAAAGAATTTCTGTACTGATGTTGCTCCATCAATTGATGCAGCCTCATAAACATCACCTGGAATATTATTTAATCCAGTTGTAAGGAGCAGCATATTAAACGGAATACCAACCCATGAATTGGCAATGATCAGAACCACCATTGCTGTATTACCTTTTAACAGCCATCCTATCGGACTTTTAATAAGATGAAGGTTCATTAAAATAGTGTTAATAATTCCACTGCTTTCTCCAAACATGAATTTAAACACAAGTGCAGTAACCGTAACCGGAAGCATCCAACTGATAACGATAAACCCTCTTATTGGTTTTGCTAATGTGAATTTTTTTACAAAAAACATTGCCAGCAGGAATCCCAATGAAAACTGGATTACCAGACATCCGATTGTATATACAAATGTATGAAGCACTGATTTACGGAATGTTACATCCGAAAAAATCGCCTTAAAATTATCAAGCCCTACAAAATCTCTTGCCGCACTAGCCAGTGTCGTCGCCGTTACATCCTGTAAACTGATAATCCAGTTATATACAATAGGATATCCTATAAAGATCAGCATATAAATAACTGCAGGAAGAATAAAAAAATAACCTATCCGTCTCTCCCTTTTTTCGCTCTTACTGTTCATCTGGCTCCTCCTTTTTACAATTTTGAGCATAAAAATCCCATCACATCACAATTAATATTGTAAATGCGATGGGATTCTCTGATTTTTTATTAATTTATTTGTTTATTTATCAAGAGCATCAATTTTTGCCTGAGCATCGCTCATAGCTGTATCTACATCTTTCTGACCAGAAAGTACTTCCTGTTCTGCTGAATAGATAGCTTCAGAGATTTCTGGCCATACAGGTGAAGGACCTCTGGATTCTGCAGTAGGAAGAATCTCGGCAAAAGTAGCATTTAATGGATCATCTTTGTACATTTCCTGTACATCTACATCTGCTCTTGGTGAATAACGTCCAATCGCTTCACAGATTTTTGCCGACTCTTCTTTACTGGTAATCCATGTAAGGAATTTCCAGCTTGCTTCTACATTAGCGCCTTTACAGATAGCTACGTTCTCTCCACCAAGTACAGAAGCATAATCTCCATCATCTGCTTTCGGAACTTTAGCCACTCCATATTCCAGATCCGGAGCATCATCAGAAAGTCCTGAGAACTGCCACGGTCCGTTAATCATCATAGCTGCCTGTCCTGATGCAAACTGTTTCTCTGCATCTGCCTGTGTCCAGTTAATACATTCTTTGCTGATATATCCTTTATCCATTAAGTCTTTCAGGTAAGTCATAGATTCTTTGGACTCATCACTTGTAAGATTATCCACGCTTCCACCTGCTGAAAGAAGCCATGGCATATACTGGAAAGTTCCCTCTTCATTTCCAATTGCAGAAATTGCAAGACCTTTACAAGTATCTGTTGTCAGTTTTTCACATGCTGCCTCTAACTCTGACCATGTTGTAGGTACTTCTACTCCTGCCTCTTCCAACATAGATTTATTATAGAAAAGTCCCAGACAGTTATTTCCCCAAGGTAATCCATAAAGTTTATCGTCATAATAACAGGAGTTAATGGATCCTTCCATAAAATCTGCTTCATCCCATGAATTGTACAGATCCGTAATATCCTCAAATACTCCCATGGACGCATAAGAAGCATGATCCGGGTTATCTACCATTCCACAATCTGGAAGTTCTCCGGAAACTACACCTATGGTGTACTGTTTCATCAGTTCTTCTCTTGGAAGATACTGTGCCGTTACATGAACTTCATCCTGAGAATTATTGAATTCCTCAATTGCTTCATTTACGAACTTACCTTCTTTGTCTTCTGACATATAATGCCAGAAAGTAATCTCTGTAGGCTCCGCTGCCGATACCGTTCCTACATTTGTCAGACTGCCTGCCATAAGCGCTGCGATTGCAACTACTGCAATTCTTTTTTTCATTTGTTACCCTCCCTTAAATAATGTTCTGTTCTCTTTGTTTGTAACTGTAGTATAGCAGTCAGAAGCACTAAAAAAAATTCTATTTTTCTAAAAAAAGTGTAATTATTTTACAGTTTTCAATGCAAACTGTTTAGCAGATACCCCTGCATATTCTTTGAATACTTTAGAGAAGTATTTTTGATCCGGGTATCCCACAGCACAGGCAACTTCATATATCTTCATATCGGTACCAGTCAAAAGTTCTTTTGCTTTCTCCATTCTTACCTGTCGCAGATAATTTGAAAAAGTAATTCCGGTTTCTTTTGCAAAAAGATTTCCAAGGTACTCCGGAGTCATATGAAACTTTTCAGCTATGGCATCCAACTGCAGTTTCATTCCATATGACTCTTCTATCACATTAATCATTTCTCTAACAATATCCGAACAGTTTTCTCTGTCCAGTCCCTGTGTTATTTCTTTTTCCTCATTTAATTTGTTCAGCAATTCTTTCACGTCTGAAACAGATGCTGGCTTCAGCAGATAATCCATTACTCCTAATTGGATTCCCTGCTGTGCATACTCAAATTCTGCATAACCACTTAATATTATAAAATCACAGGATGCTCCCATTTCTTTTGCCTGACGTATCATAGATAATCCATCCATTTTCGGCATTTTTATATCTGTAATGACCACCTCAGGCTCCATATCACTGATCATTTTTAATCCTTCAAAACCATTTTCTGCTTCTCCTATGACTTTACATCCCATATCCAGTTTATTAATCAGAGTGGATAAGCCGTTTCTGATACGAAACTCATCTTCTACAATAATTATTTTCTTCATAATTTGCCCTTCTCCTATACTACAATAATCCCCGGATCTTTTCTTGGAATAACAAGAATAAATTCTGTTCCACTTCCAAGTTTACTTTTGACCATAATATCAGCTTCTTCCTGATAGTAAATACGAAGTCTGTGAATTACATTACTAATACCAATACTTTCACTATTAAGTGCTCCATTTTCCCCAATTTCTTTTCGAATCCGTTCTAATGTTAATGTGTCCATCCCGCATCCATTATCTCTGATGTGAATCTCGAGCTTTCCATCCTTTCTGACGCAGGCTTCTATATTAATCATTCCACCTTCTTTTACATTTTCAAATGCGTGAAGAATCGTATTTTCAATTATAGGCTGCAAAAGCATTTTATATACAGGAAACCCCATTGCATCTTCCGTTACATCATAAACACAATCAAAAGAATTCTGAAAACGATCTCTTTGAAGAAATACATATTTTTTAATCCAACTTATTTCTGCCTCCAGACAAACCATACTTTCAATGTTTGACACACTGTATCTTAAAAGACTCCCTAATGTTGCCAGCATATCACTAATTTCTTCTTCATCATTTTCAATGGCACGCCAATTAATAGAATCCAATGTATTAAAAAGAAAATGCGGATTAATCTGTGCTTCTAATGCTTTAATTTCTGCATGTTTTTGACTGATTGCCGCTTCCTGAATCTCTATGTTTTTCTTTTCAAGCGTCTCTACCAGATGGTTAATACGTACTGTCATTTTGTTAAACTGACGTACAATCGTATACAACTCATCTTCTTTATTAACATCTACTTTAAGTTCTTCCGTTTGTTTTCCCTCATAATTTCGCAATCCCTGTGAAATTTTCTGGATATTTCCAATGTACCTTCCAAAAATTCCCCATACGAGTGCACAAACTATTACTACTACGATTACAACAATTATTATTACCGCCCATAAAGTATGATAAATATCTTCCCTGTAAATTGCTCTGTCAATAATATGTACAATTGACCACTGAGTAGACTGAATCGGATATTTCCGTATTTCCAATGTAGAAACATTTTTATAAATCCCCCCCAGATAAGAATCCAGACTTATATTAATAAATTTATCCTTTGTTCCGGCAATAATTTTATTATAATCATCTATAATAACCGTTTCTACCCCTTTTACAGAACTCTCACTTTCACTATTGAACAACAGGCAATTATCATCCAGTGCAATAATCAGAACTCCGCTCTGTTCCTGTGTTCTAAGATCACGTACAGGAAATCCCATAAGAATCGCCTGGTCATCTCTTACTTCTTCAATACCTATATTTACAGTAGCAATAAATGTTAATGCCTGATTTTTATTCACTTCATCATAGATTTCCGTTCTTTTCTTAGATTCTGACCAAATACTGTCATACTGACTTCCATACCATCGAGAATAACTCACATATTTTCCACTGTCAGAAAGAAATACGGCTGCTCTGATCTGGTCATATGTATTAATACCACTACTTAAAATTTTCTTGATTTTCAACTCATCAACGGAATCGCTGATATTATACATTTTAGCAAGATTAATAAATTCTGAATCTGCAACCAGTTCATACATTACATTTTCATAATTCTCCATTCTTTCCTGCACAATGATTTCATGCTGTTGTGCGTTTTCATTCAATATATTATATGCACTGTCCAAAATCCTCTGATAATATACTCCGGTAATTATCAATGCAATCAAAAGCATAGGTATTATTGTCAGTACCAGATAAATTGTTATAATTTTCCTTTGAAAGCTATGAGGATTACCCACAAAACGTTCCAGATAATTTTTCATTATTTGTATCATTCCTTTTAAATATTGTATAACAATCTGTAGATTATAAGTTATCTATGCATCAACATTTATTTATATCAATTTATAAAATTGTCTCTTTCCAAAAGACTAATAAATTATAACATGATTTATACCGAAATAGATATATATAGTTTCATCATAGCACAAAGAAACTTATAGTGTTACTGAGAGCATAGTAAACAGTAACGTTATAGTTTAAATTCCCACAGAAATTTACCTACAACAAAAAAACTGCTAGTAGACTATGTACTAACAGTTTTTTCAGTTACATTACCCACAGGAAAAATCTCATATCCTGAACTATATTCTCTTTCAGTTAAAGCGAATCTCATCCGCTAATTCCTTTGCTTCTTTTACCATAACCTGAATCTGATCAAATTCACCGTTTCTGATCATATCTCCTTTTACCATCCAGCTTCCGCCACAGCACAGAATCTTATCACAGGATAAATAGTCTTTCAAATTTCCGGTATTTATTCCTCCTGTCGGCATAAATTTAAGGTGCTGGTATGGTGCTGCCATTGCCTTTATCATGGCAATTCCGCCAGCCTGTTCTGCCGGAAAAAATTTAACCACTTTCAATCCTCTTTTTACAGCCTGGGCAACCTCTGAGGGGGAAATACATCCAGGAAATACCGGAATGTTTTTTTTCAGACAATAATCCACGATTTCCGGGTCAAACCCTGGACTTACAATAAATTTTGCACCAGATTTCACTGCAAGATCTACCTGTTCTGTAGTCAGTACAGTTCCCGCTCCTACCAGCATATCCGGATATGTTTCTGATATCAGACGAATACTTTCTGCCGCTGCGTCTGTACGGAATGTTACTTCCGCACATGGAAGTCCACCCTCAGACAAAGCCTTTGCTAAAGGAATCGCATCTTTTTTATCTTCCAGAACAACAACCGGCACTACTCCTAATTTCTGAAACTGTTCTTCTATTGTTTTCATAATCTCTGCCCCTTTATCTTTTAATATCAAAATTCATCTGCATCACATGACGGATCAGTGAAACATCATCGGTAATGTTTCCATCTCCATGAAGTGTATGCTTGATTGCACTGCTGGCCACTCCGAAATTTACGGTATCTTCCGGAGTAAATTTCTGCATAAGTGCGTAAATAACTCCACTTACAAACGCATCACCACCGCCAACACGATCCAGAATATTAAATGTCAGTTTTCTGCTCTCATAAGTCTTTCCCTCATACCACAGGTATGCTTTCAGACTGTTTTCACTACAGCTTGGAGAATATCGTACATGTCTGGCAATACATTTCAGATTCGGATATCTTTTAACAAATGCATTGAAGACTACCTCTTGCTGTTCTAAATCTGGCTGAAATGGGATATCATCCTTCACGTCTCCTGCACTGTAATTATTTTCGTCTTTCCATAAGTGATATGGTTCTATTCCCATCAAAACGTCGACATACGGAAGACACGCTGTACAGAATTCTCTTGCCTCTTCCCAGCTCCATAATGTACTTCTGAAATTCCCATCAAAGCTGACGGTGATTCCATTCTTTTTTGCAATTTTCAGACAGTCCATGATCATTTTTCTGCAACGCTCTCCCAAAGCAGGGGTAATCCCACTTAAATGCAGCCAGGTATAGCCATCCAGTAATTTTTCCAGATCGACCTTAGTAAAATCATACTCATCAAAAGCACTGTGTTTTCTGTCATAAATGACCTTACTTGGACGAATCCCATATCCAGTCTCCAGATAATATGTTCCTAATCTATGTGTCGGAGTTTCTTCAGATGTACTGAAAATTACAGGTGTACAGTCAACATCATTACTTTTCATCATTCTTATCGCACTTTTTCCAAGGCTATTATCCGGTACAACCGTAAAGTATGAGCTGTCTATCCCAAGATTTGCCAGAGACAATGCCACATTCGCCTCACTTCCTCCATATCTCGCTTCAAAACAATCTGCCGTCCGGATTTTTTCACAGTCAGGAGGAGTCAGACGCAGCATAATTTCACCCATTGTTATAAATTTTTGTTTTCTATTTTCTTCCTGATACATAATCAATTCCTTTTCTCATATCCCATTTGATCAATATTCCAGATATGCACCCTTCATCGGACTTGCCGCATGCTGGCTGAATAATCTCAAAACCCCTTTTCTATATTTCGGCTCTCTTGGTCTCCAGTTTTTGCGTCTTTCTTTTAGTATCTCATCAATCTCTTCTGCTGTTTTGCGCTCTCCGGCAATTCCAATGATATTCAGTTTTCGCTCCATTACATCAATTTCAATCAGATCGCCTTCTTCTACCAGAGCGATGGGACCGCCATCTACTGCCTCAGGGCTGCAATGTCCGATCACCGGACCTGTTGAAGCTCCTGAGAATCTTCCATCTGTGATCAGAGCGATACTTTTTCCTAATTCTTTATCACTGCTGATTGCCTCAGATGTATAAAACATTTCCGGCATTCCGCTTCCTTTTGGTCCTTCATAACGGATAAAGACAGCATCACCTTTCTGAACTTTATGTTTAAGAACCGCATCCAGACATTCTTCCTCACTGTCAAATGGTCTCGCACGAAGAACCGACTTGAACATTTCTTTCGGACACGCCGTATGTTTGATAACAGCACCTTCAGGCGCAAGATTACCTCTTAATACTGCAATACTTCCATCTGTTCCAATGGCTTTGTCATATGGACGGATAATATCTTCTTTTGAAATTTTAATACCATATCTCTGATTAAATTCCTGCAGCCATTTATCACATTTCTTATAAAATCCGTTCTTTTTCAGATCATCAAGATTTTCACCAAGAGTCTTTCCTGTTACCGTCATTACATCAAGATGCAGATGTTCTTTAATTTCTTCCATGATGGCCGGAACTCCTCCTGCATAATAGAAGCATTCTGCGGGCCATCTTCCAGCTGGACGAACATCTAACAGATATCTTGCATTTCTGTGAAGGCGGTCAAAAGTATCTCCTGTAATTTCCATTCCAAACTCATGTGCGATTGCCGGAATATGGAGAAGACAGTTTGTACTTCCTGAAATTGCTGCGTGAACCAGAATTGCATTTTCAAAACTTTTCATTGTCACAATATCACTTGGACGCATATTCTCTGTCTGCGCCAATTTCACCGCCTGTCTTCCGGCCTCTCTTGCATATGCCAGAAGATCCGGGCTGGCTGCCGGCATTAATGCGCTTCCCGGAAGTGCAAGTCCTAACGCTTCTGCCATAATCTGCATGGTTGATGCAGTTCCGATAAAAGAGCATGCTCCACAGCTTGGACATGCATTACATTTAGCCCAGTCCAGCTTTGCCTCATCAATTTCGCCTCTCTCATATTTCGCGCTGTACATGCCAAGCTGTTCAAGAGTAAGCATCTCTGGTCCGGCATTCATTGTTCCACCAGGAACAACAACGGCTGGAATATTGACTCTTGCCAGCCCAATCAGATTTCCCGGCATTCCTTTATCACAGCTGGAAAGATAGACACCTGCATCAAATGGAGTCGCATTGGCATGAATCTCTATCATATTTGCAATCATTTCTCGGCTTGCCAGACTGTAATTAATTCCATCTGTTCCCTGACTTTCCCCGTCGCAGATATCAGTACAGAAGTAACGCGCTCCAAAGCCTCCGGCTTCTGCAACACCTTTTCTGACTTCTTCTACCAATATATTTAAATGTCCGCTTCCCGGATGACTGTCACCATAAGTGCTTTCAACCATAATCTGCGGTTTCCCAAGATCTTCCTTTTTCCATCCTGTTCCGATTCTTAATGGGTCTAATTCCGGCGCTAATTTACGCATTTCCTGACTTTTTAAATTCATGATTTTTCCTCCTGCTAAGCAATTTAGACGTAAGATTATTCGAGAAATCAACCTGTTTGTACACCAGTACATCATTTTCGAAATAACCAGAGCATTTTTCAAACATGTGCTAAAATATATATGGTAATTTTTTATTATGAAACGATAAACCATACGATCGTTGCTCCAACAATTCCTACTAAACCAACAATCGTTTCCATCACTGTCCATGTTTTCAGATTTGTCTTTTCATCAACTTCAAATAAAGATTTGGAAAGCCAGAAACCGGAGTCATTTACATGGCTGAAGGCTGTTCCTCCTGCTGCAATCGCGATAGTAAGTGTTGCAAGCTGCAACTGTGAAAGACCTGAAACCATAGGCATGGAAGCGATGATACCTGCTGCCATAGTCATAGATACTGTAGCCGATCCAACAGACACTCTGACCGCCGCTGCTACCAGAAATGCCACCACTAGCTGAGCCGGTTTCATAAACGGAATATTATTTCCGGCAAATTTTCCAAACACCGGTCCTGCCAGGATCATTGCCGGGATTCCAATAATAATTCCAAGAATAATAACATAACTAAGTTCTACATTCAGCATCTCTGCCAACAGAACCGGTCCCGGTGTCGGTGGTACAAAAGCATGACCAATCGCAAGGCCCGCCAGTAATGGGATAGAATAACAGAATACTGATTTTCCTGTTTTTCGCGCAATACCAAATGCAACCGGGATCAGAATCAGAAGTCCGGATTCAAAAAATACGGGCATTCCAACGATCAGACCAGTGATTCCAAGTGCCCACGGAGCTTTTTCTCACCAAATACCTTTAACAGTGTGTCCGCAATGACTTCCACACCACCAGATACCTGTAGAATCGCTCCAAACATAAAGCCCAGACCAATCAGAATCGCAATTGTCTGCAGAGTTGTACCAACACCTTCCGCTAATGTATCTGTAATCATGTCGAATGGCATTCCTGCCACCAGACCTATGATCAGCGCAGATGACATGATCGCGATAAAAGGTTGTACTTTACAATACAGCAAATCCCAGAAGCGCACCTGTAATCAGCCTTTCTGGAGAAGCAACAAAGTCACTCATTATAAATTCCTCCTGATGAATATGTGTTGTAACTATTTTTATATTTCCGGCGCCTTGCTTGATCATGGCTACACTATAACAATTGGATTTTCAGCTTTCAATACATATGACGTATGTATATTTTTTTCTGCAAAACGACAAAAACAGGCGGTGATTTTTCCTTGTTCACCGCCTGTTTTTTGTATATTTTTACTATCTTTCATTAAAAAACGTTTTTATAACATTCAATACGTCTGATGTATTTACATTATTATTCTTGTTTGATTGATTAATAGCAGATGTACTTATATATCATCTGGTTCATGATTTTTTCTTACTTTTTTCTTTTTTTCCAGAAATTCCATGATTACCTGCCGGTTATAGGTCAGGTGCATATTCATGGCACATTTTGCCCCTACAGGATCTTTATGTTCAATAGAGTTAACAATTGCCCTGTGTGTTTCCAGAGTTTCCTGCATCAGAGTTCTGTATGTGATATTGGCAAATATCACAACTGATGTATTGATTACAGGGATCAGACGCTCTACTACCATATTTCCACTGAGTTTCGCCAGATAACTATGGAATTCTATATCTTTCTGGATATGATTATACCCTTGCTTGTATAGCCTCTCAACTTCATTACATAATTCACGAAGTTTCGCAATCTGTTCCTTCGTTGCCTTTCTACATGCCCATGTGACAATCTCCGGTTCAATCATCAGACGGACATCAAAAAGATCTAATGCCAGCTGATATCTGTCTTTTATCTGCCCAAATCCCAGAACATCATTCTCCATATAAACTGTACTGATCACATAAGTTCCGTCTCCACGCCGCACTTCCAGAATCCCACGGCTTACCAGCCCCTTCACAGCCTCACGAATTGTACTTCTTCCTACATCAAATATCCCAGCAAGCTCAAATTCATTTGGAATTTTCTCACCAATTGCAATTTGATTATCTAAGATGTACTTCATTAGCTGATCCTCGGTTTGCTGACCAAGAGTCTTTTTTATCTGTACTTTTTTCTGACTCATTGTTTTCTCCTTATGAAAAAGAAGTATTCTGCTCCAGATATTTCTTCAGTGAAGAGACATACAGATTCCCCACCTTACTGAGGATTGAATTCTTTCTGGTAATATAGCCAATCTCCATGTCGCTGTTCTGGTTCTGCTCATCCCCTTCGAAGGGAATTGCCAGATAATCACTGCCATTAAGCTCCTCACAGATAATCCCTGAACACAGGGTATAGCCATTGAGTCCTACCATCAGATTCAGCATAGTCGCCCGGTCTGAAGCCTTAACTGTTCTGGAATATTCATTGGTAGACAGAATCTCCTCTGACAGATAAAAACTGCTCTTATCTCCCTGTTCGAAGGACAGACAAGGGTATTTTGCCAGCTGGCTGTAGCTGATAGATTTCTCATTTGCCAGTGGATGATTTTTCCACAAATATACATATGCCTGACAATCAATCAAATGATGAAACTCCAGATTCGCAGAGTGGAGAAGCTTTAACAGTGCCTTTCTGTTGAAATCACTGAGATAAAGTACTCCCACCTCGCTTTTCATGGTGCTGACGTCACTGATCACATCTGCAGTCTTTGTCTCCCTGATGGCAAATTCATATTCCGACACATCAAACTTCTGCACCATATCCACGAATGCTTTCACTGCAAAAGAATAATGCTGGGTGGAAACGCCAAATTTCTTCTTATAGGAACCACCCTCACTGTATTTCTCAACCACACTTTCATACTGTCCGTATATCTGACGGGCATACATCAGAAATTCTGTCCCGTCATTGGTCAGTGTCACACCACGGCCGCTGCGGTTGAATATAATGATTCCAAGCTCCTTCTCCAGTTCCTTCACTGCATTGGTCAGAGAAGGCTGGGAAATATACAACGCCTCCGCAGCTTTATTCAGTGAACCGGTTTCGGAAATTGTAATGATGTAATTCATCTGTGTTAGTGTCATGTTGTCTCTCCCTTACATATCCTTAGATCTTTTAATCAACTTTTTTCAAAGTATTTTCTCTGGCTGTAATAATTTTACTATATCATCTGAAGTTTCTCAACATTGCAATTTCTGCAAACAAAAATCTCCTGTGCAGACATATCAAATCGATTTCCTATCTGCTTCAGAAGATTTTTTATAAAAAATAATTACAACAGTCTGAATACCTGCTCTGCAGTTGCAGCCATATTTGCCTTTGCAGTGTCCGAATCCATTGCTTCTTCCAGTGTGGAAATTCCGCGCACGATTGGAAAGAAGGCATCTATTCCTACTTCATTGCAGGCAACTGCCTCTTTCGTAACGCTTCCTGCAAATGCAATGGTTTTTGCGCCATATTTCTTACCAAGCTTTGCAACACCGACCGGGGCTTTCCCCATGGCAGTCTGATAATCCAGACAACCTTCACCTGTTACAACCACATCTGCATCCTTCATTTCCTCTTCTATATGGACAGCATCCAGAATAAGCTGTATTCCGGGCGTCAGCTCGCCATCCAGATAATTCAGAAATGCAAATCCAAGTCCGCCTGCCGCACCTGCACCTGCCGCATTCTGGTTATCTTTGTCGGTCACTTTGGCAGTAACCTCTGCATAGTTTTTCATGCCTGCATCCAGAATCGGAAGCATATCGGGGGTAACTCCTTTCTGCGGTCCATAGATATATGTAGCTCCCTGAGAGCCGCAGAGAGGATTGGTCACATCACAGGCAATCCTGAAATTACACTGGGAAAGAAGTTGCTTTTTGTCTGAAATTTCTACAGATACAATCTTTGCAAGTGCCTGTCCGCCTTCTCCGGCATCCTCTCCCTTTTCATCCAGAAATCTGTAGCCAAGTGCTTTCAGCATACCCACTCCACCGTCATTAGTGGCGCTTCCGCCAATACCGATAATGAAGTTGCGGATACCTCTACCGATTGCATGAAGGATCAGTTCTCCCACTCCATAGGTGGTAGCGGTCATAGGCTCCTTCTTATCTGAAAGTGTGATACCTGCTGCTGTTGCCATTTCCATAACTGCGGTATTACTTTCCCTGAGATATCCATAATATGCCTGAACCGGCTCATGATAAGGACCTGTAACTGTCACATCCACACGTTCTCCCTTCAGACCTTCGATCAGCGCATCCGTAGTTCCCTCTCCACCGTCAGCCAGAGGTTTTACGATCACTTCTGCGTCCTTTTTTGCTGCAAGAATACCTGCTTTGACAGCCATTCCTGCTTCCATGGAAGTCATACTTCCCTTAAATGAATCAACTGCAACTACAACCTTCATAGCCAAAACCTCCAACTATTTCTATTATTTAAGACGGGTGATACATATTATGTTCTTTCTCCAGTTCTTTATAAAGCTGCATACAGTTCCAGTTCTGATTATGCTCCGTCAGAACTGCCTTGTAATCCACAGGTGTACCTGCTTTCCGCAAGGTATAGAGCACCTGGTCAAACAGATTCCCCGTGATTCCTGCAAGAATCAGCATTTCCTTCTCCATCTGCTCCTGCGGGATCAGCGCTGATGGAATCTGCACCTGAGAAACCTCTTTCACTCCTGCCAGATATCCGATTGGCTGACTATAGTCCTGGGGTTCTACAGTTTTAATCCGAAGCTTAAAAGGCAGCAACGCCATCTTTAACTTGCGAAGCTTCTGCTGATCCTGAAAATTTATTAATAAAATAGTTGGTTTCATATAAACACTCCTTCTGATACAAATAAATCCCCACCCACTACTTATTGCTCTTTACAATTGAAGCAGGGACTTCCTTGATTTGGTTAAATAATTACAACTATTATACCCTCTTCACCCGCACCTGACAATCATAATAGCCTGCATAGGACTTTTTATGTCACAGGAATATTATAAAATAATTTCCTGCAACGCAGAAAAACAGGCTTCGATATCTGTATCATCGATGCCTGTTTTTCTGCGTTGCAATTTGGAGCGGCATGGCTTTATCAATTACAAACTATTTCGCAGGATGTTCCTTGAGCATTTCGGAAACACTCCCACTCAAATAAGAAAACAGCGGGAAATATTGTAATTCACACATTATTGTGGTAAAGTAGTGTCGTGCTATTTTTCCTGAACCCAGTATCTTATCAAAGCTATAGACCGCAGAATTTTACCAGATTTGCGCATCACTCAATCCGTCTGCCAATATAGTCCTTCGGGTATCAGGAAATAACAATAAAGAGGAGGGAACAAATGAAAAAATTCTATTCGTGGTATAAAAAACATATTACCGCAGCAATCTTTACCGGTCTGATCCTTGGTATCATTACCGGACTGTTTCTGGCAAACCGTTTCGAACCGGTACTTGCCATCACAAGCCTTATCGGAAGCATTTACATGAATGCCCTGAACATGATGATCTTTCCACTGGTCTTCTGTTCCATTATCATGGGTATCTCCAGCATCGGTAATGCCCGCACAACCGGCAAGATCACAGCCGGCGCCATGATCTTTTTCCTGTGCACCACAGCACTTGCCAGCCTGGCAGGACTGATCATCCCGCGGCTGATCCATCTCGGTGAGGGTGTTAAATTCGAGATGGCAACTTCCGACATTCAGGCAACTGAGATGACCAGCATTCTGGACACCATCAAAAACCTGATCCCATCCAATCCGGTTGCAGCTTTCGCAAACGGAAATATGCTTCAGGTACTTGTATTCGCAGTCATCGTAGGCTTCACACTTATCGCCATCGGCGAAAAGGGTACTGCACTTCTGAAAGTCATCGATTCCTGTAACGAAGTCTGTCTGAAAGTCATCAGCACAGTTATGTACTTCACACCTATCGGTGTATTCTGTACTATCGTTCCTGTTGTAGAAGCCAACGGTACAGAAACCATCATTTCACTGGCAACTCAGCTGATCATCCTGTATGTGGCATTTTTCGGATTTGCCCTGGTCATTTACGGCGGCTCCGTGAAATTCATCGGCAAAGAAAGCCCTGTGAAATTCTTCAAAGCAATGCTTCCTGCCGCTCTGAACGCATTCGGAACCTGTTCCAGTTCAGCGACCATTCCGATCAGTAAACAGCGTATGGAAGACGAAATGGGCGTATCCAACAAGATCACAAGTATTGCCATTCCTCTTGGCGCTACTGTAAACATGGATGCCGTATCCATCCTGATGTCATTCATGATCATGTTCTTCGCCAATGCATGCGGAATTAACGTAAGCATTTCCATGATGATCATAATCCTTCTGGCAAACGTACTCCTGTCAGTAGGAACCCCGGGAATCCCTGGCGGTGCCATCGCATCCTTCGCAGCCCTGGCAACCATGGCAGGATTACCGGCAGGAGTTATGGGTGTTTATATCAGTATCAATACACTCTGCGATATGGGCGCAACCTGCGTCAATGTTATCGGTGATATGGCAGGATGTGTGGTTCTTAAGGAGAAGATTAAATTAGAAGATTAAGCAACCCCTAAAGCTGTTGTTTCCAATCGACTTAACGCAAAAAAGCTGCTGTGCATTTCTATAACTGAAACGCACAGCAACTTTTTTATTTACAGCAATTTCTTCATCACGTTACTCTACACCGAATCACTGCTCCGCGGTTTATCGATTAAATTGCTGTCTGTCTCTATTTCTTTAATCCGGTTGTAACCTTGCAGTTAGTTACTTTCAGGCTTCCTTCAGAAGCAAAGAGTGACAGGCTTTCTCCCGGACGTTTATATGCTCTTGCATTTAATGCAACACCGTCTACATAGATTGTAGCAATTGTATCATCTACGATCATTTTGATATTATATTTCTTACCAGGTACCAGCTCCAGCGGTCTCTCCAGTCCGATATTCTGGTTTGCAGGCCATGGCCAGTTTGGTTTTTTCTCAAATACATATCTGTCTTCTGTTACATTAAATACGAACTGGTAAGACTCAGCTTTATCCTCATCTTCATAGAATCTCACACCGAAAGTTCTGGTTCCTTCTGTGAATTCCACATCTGCTTCGAATTTGAAGATATCTCCTGTGTCTTTTGCAACTACTTTTTCTGTACTCTTAGTTGGAGTATCAATTACAAAATCTTCTGTCTTTTCTTCTTTATCAAATGCATTCCATACAGTTTCCGGAATTCTTACACCAAGAGTTCCGTCTTCTCTCTGATAAACCTCATGTGCCATAAATGTTCCTGCCCAGATGAAGTTATTGTCATCATCATCCTGATCCTTGGTAGCAACCCAGCCAAAGAGGATTCTCTGTCCGTTCAGTTCAAAAGTACGTCCTGCATAATAAGCTCTGCCGTCAAATGCATCATCTTTCGGTGCGATCCATGGACCTTCCAGACTCTTGCTCATACGGTATACCATTTTGCTTCTGTCACTGTATTCTGTCACAATGTGATACCACCAGTCACCAATCTTAAATAAGTCTGGCATCTCATGCATAGTATAGAGATCCGGTGCCCAGAAATCTCCTTCAAATTTCCAGTTTTTCAGGTCTTTGGATGTGAATTTAACAGTTCTTCCTGTCTGTCTTGTCTTTGGTCCCTGTAATCTTGCGCCAAGGATCAGCAGGTACTGATCATTTTCCTCATCGCGGATCACCCATGGATCTCTCCAGTCATCCGGGTCATAACCTTCCTGTGGTGTGAAGGTAAGTGCATCCTGAGTTTTGTGCCATGTTACAAGATCATCGCTGTATGCATGCATCAGAACCTGAGATGGTTTTCCAAGTGCCGGATAATCGCGGTTATAGCCTGTATAGAAAATATGATACTGTCCTTCTGCCTCGAAAACACTTCCTGCAAAGATGAACTGATCCTGTTCTTCATCTGTTCCTCTCGGAATTGCCACGCCTTTATCTTCGTAATGTACAAAATCAGAAGTTGTTGCCAGATCCCAGCCAAATGGTTCTCCAAATGGTCCCGGTTTTCTGGTATCTCTCTGATGATATAAATAGAATTTATCTCCATGTCCAAATGGCATGCAATCGCCAAACCATGTTCCCGGGAACTGATAGTATAATTTCTGCATAGTCTTAATCTCCTTTTTTATACTTTATTTCACTTTACAGGCCTGCTTGTACTTTTCCGGCAAGCCTGTTATTTACTCATAAATCAAACTACTGTTATCAGGTAATTCTTGCATATTATCAACCTTTTACTGCACCTGCTGTCATACCTGCCAGCATCTTCTTGCTACTGAAGAAGTAGAAAATAAATACCGGAAGTACTGTTACAGTGATGGCTGCAAATGTACCACCCCAGTCTGTCAGTCCCATGCTTCCTACGAAGTCATTTAAACCAAGTGTAATGGTTTTCATATCTGTAGATCTGGTAAATGTATAAGCATTAATATACTCATTCCAGCAGAATACTGCCTGCATGGTTGCTACTGTGATAATAGAGTTCAGTGACATCGGAACCACCATCTTAAAGAAACATCCTATCGGTGAACATCCATCAATGATCGCTGCTTCCAGCATTTCTTCAGGGAAGAATTTGCTGAATGAATAAAACAGCTGAATGGAATAAGACAGTGAAAAAGCAATCTGTGGCAAAATAATTGCCGGGTATGTATTGATCAGTCCCATCTTATTAAAAATAGTAAACAATGGAATCAGTGCAACCTGCATAGGAAGCATCAATCCAAGAAGGAAATAATTAAGGACAAATTTTCTGCCTTTGAATTTGATTTTGCTTAATGCAAATCCAGCCATCAGTGCAAATAAAAGCAGAGGAATCAGTACACCGATCAAAACAATGATACTGTTTTTAAAATAAGTCAGCATATGGCTTTTTGTAAAAACATTGATAAAGTTTGTCAGCACCCATTTTGACGGGAGTGCATATGCCGGTAACTGTCTGAAATCATCCAGTGACTTAAAGCTTGAAGTAAATACATAGAAGAAAGGATAAACCTGCATCACAACAAGGATTAATGCGATAACCCATTTAATGATGCTCGGAATGGTTGTTTTTTTCTTTTTCATTCGTCATCCCCTCCTCCTGTAAATTTACGGAATAACATTCCAACTACCATACAGATGATTACGATCATGATCGCTACAGAACTTCCGTAACCATATTTCATACTGCTGAACGCCTGTTTATACATATAAGTTGTCATAAGTTCAGAAGCATTTCCCGGTCCTCCATGTGTTAACAGATAAGAGAACTCGAAAGATCTCAGGGAACCATTCAGTACCAGCAGACAGTTTGCAATGATAACCGGTTTAATATAAGGAATTCTTACATAAAGATATTCCTGCCATGTTGATGCTCCATCGATCAGTGCTGCTTCTCCCAGTTCATCCGGAACACCGATCAGTGCTGCATAAAAGATAACCATATACAGTCCCAGGTATTTATATGCTTCTACAAAAGCTGTTACATACAGTGAAATCTGAGGATTGGAAATCCACTCCATCAGTTTCAGAGATGGATCGATGAATGATAATACCTGATTCACAATACCGGTTGGAGTTACTGATAATAACTTTGTAAAAATCTGGCAAATCGCTACAGAAGAGATAACTACCGGAATATAATACAGAGTCTGTAAAGCAACTCTTCCTTTTTTAATACGACTGAGGAGAATCGCAAATAATAAACCTCCAAATACCTGAATTGCCACATTAATTACAGTATAAACAAGAGTATGCCCTATTGTAGCTCTGAAAACTTCATCCTGCGTAACAAGTTCTATATAGTTTTTTAATCCTACAAATACTTTCTCTCCAACACCACCCCAGTCAAAAAAGCTATAATAACCAGCCCATATGATGGAAACAATTACAAATGCTGTATAAATAAGAAATGCTGGAAAGATGAATAAAAGGATGACTGACTTTTTTCCAAATGCTTTCTGCACAGTTCTTCCTCCTCTCTTTCTCTGAAAGAGACTGACAAGGCAGCTGTCAGTCTCTGTTTATTATTATTGAAAAATCACTTACTTTTTACAAAAGAATCACAGGTTTCGATAAATTCATCCGGAGTGGTAATTCCCTGAGCCAGTTTCTGCTGTTCATCTGCAATTTGGGTCAGATTTTCTGAATCAAGCTTATCATCCCATGAGGTCCATGCTGTTTCAGCATTTTCAAATAACGGCTGAAGATCATAGAAAAGCTGTGGAAGTCCTTCTGGAATATCATCGTTAAACGGTGAGAAAATATTTCCTTTGTTGTAACAAGCCTCTGAATAATGTTCACATGCATAATCAAAGAATTCCTGCATAGTGTCGTCATATGTAGCCTTATTATATCCAATACCAAATCCTGCGTGAATTGGAATATTTGTCTCCATATTATCCATTTCTTCTGTGTCAGGCACAGGGAAAAATCCTATCTGACCTGCATCATACATATCCTCAGCAAGATTGATCTGACCTGAACCACTGTAGAAAATTCCACCAGTGCCACCATAGAATAAGTTTGTGGCTGAAGTGTAATCTACACTTGCAAATCCTGGTTCAAAATATCCTTTTGTTCCAAGATCATAAACCAGATTTACACCATATTTGGCAGCTTCATTTTTGGCAAAAGAGTCTGTTCCAGCCTGATATCCAGTGATAAATTCCGGACCTGTTACTCTCCATGGAGAGAATGAAAGATATCTCATAATCTGCCATACATCTGAACCACCGATAATAACCGGAATTTCTCCTATATCCGCAAGTTTCTGACAGTCTTCTTCAAATTCTTTCCATGTTGTCGGAGTTTCTTTAATACCGGCTTTTTCAAAGAGATCCTTCCTATACATAAAGAATTCACAATATAATCCCTGTGGGAAAAGATACAAATTACCATCATCTGCATCTGTAAGGAAATCTCGTACCGCACCATTCATCTTATCCGCATATCCATTTCGATCTAACTCAGCACCTAAATCCACTAATGCATCAATGTCTTTACATGCTTTAGAAAGTGTTCCATTGGGGCATCCGAAGATATCTGGTAATGTATCACTATTGATATACATCTGTAATTTCGTAAAATAATCTTGTTTATCATTAACCATTTCTATTTCATAGTCAATGCCTTTCTCATCACAGAAATTTTTCAACAAATAGTCATAAACCTGATACTGTTCTGTCGATTCTGTTGAGTTTAATAAAGCAGTAATCTTCGTTCTTTTTCCATCATCCGATTTCTTCGCAGAAGCTGTAACTGCTCCCATGCCTGTCAGAAGACTGGCTGTCATAGCTGCCGTCATGGCAAGTGATAACACTTTTTTCATTTTCCTCATTTACTTGTTTCCTCCTTTTAATTTGTGTTTCCTCGTTCTTGATGATTTTATTTTAGTCTTTTTGCCTTTTATAAACAATTGGAAATAAAAGTAAAAATAGGAGATTTGTGCACAAATTTTATACTGTGCACAAATCTCCTGTTCTATCGTCAGGTAGATAAAATCATCCGCCTCGCTACTTGCCTGATTCGATTAAATGACTTACCTGATACAGTTAACCTCGCTGTTTATATATATTTCCTGAATTCATTGGGTGTAATACCGTAACGCTTTTTGAATACTTTTATGTAATATCCAAAGTCTTTGTATCCTACCATTTCTGCGATTTCATATTGTTTATATTTATTATCTGCAATCAGTTTCTCCACCTGTTGGAACCGGACATCTGTCAGATATTCCAGAAAACTCTTTCCGGCATATTTCTTAAGAAGGCGGCTGATATAGGTTCTGCTTACATGGAATTTCTCAGTCAGATCATCCATAGATAAATCTCCTGAATAATTCTTCTCAATGTAAGAAAGAACACTCTGAACCAGTTTCCGGTTCCGTTCATCAGTTCCTTCTGTATTCTGTTTAATCAGCGTTCCAAACAGATTCAGCAGACAATTCAACACCTCTTCTGTGTTCTCGCACTGACAGATTCTTTTTATTCCATCCTGAAGCACAGAAAGATTCCAGTTTTTATTATGAATTTCACTGTCAACTGCACAGATATATGGAAATTTCATACATCCCAAAAGTAAATCCATTGCTGCAAATTTCACCGGAGATACATCTTCCGGTGCGTTTCGAAACATCTGATGAAGTTCATCCTCCGCTTTCTCAAAACTGTCCTGAAACAAAGTCATCATAAAATGTGTTTTTTCACCGGAAGTAATCACAAAGTCTGTCTGTTTTTCATATTGCAGATCTTCGTATCTGAGTATGATATTCGTACCCAGATAAACACATTGCCTGCATGCTGTCTGTGCCTTACGGTACTGTGCATTTGCCTGATATTCGTCCACTTCTACATCGCTCAATCCAAAATTCATATGTGCTTTCAGATACCGTTCTACTTCTACCTGTATCTTACTGCATGCCTGCAATGCTTTTTCCATACATACTGCGTTTTCTTCTTCCTTTTCAAACAAAAGAATAAAATTATATTCTGCAGTTGCTGTATTATAATCGCTCAAAACATGAATTCCAAAATCATTAAAAATTTCCTCAAAAATATTGATGCATGCAAATTCCTCTATCCATTTATCTCCTGTATGGATTTTATTTTCTCCAACAACTTTTCGCCCTACACACACAATATATTTCTCTATTGTCAGATTCAGAGATTCTGCCTGCTCTTTTACAACTCCTTTTCCCTGGATTCTTCCATACAGAAGATTTCCCGCAAATTTGGATCTCAGCTGCGGAACTGACCTGTTGAAATATTTCTTCAGATCCCGGATTTCCTGCTGTTTTTCCTTCCTTGCATGAATTTCCCCTGCAATCCGGGCAGCCATTGCCTTTAACTCATCATAGTCCACCGGTTTGAGAAGATATTCTTCCACACCAATGCTGATTGCTTTCTGAGCGTAGGCAAAACTGTCATATCCTGTCAGTATCACTATAACCGCATTGGGATAAATCTCATGTGCTTTTTCTGCAAAATCCAGTCCATCCATTCCCGGCATCTTCACATCTGTAAGAATCAGATCCGGTTTCGCCTGCTCTAGTTTCTCCAGACCCTCCAATCCGTTCCTTGCAGTTGCGGATATATGGTATCCATAATCGCTCCATGGAAACGAACATAAACCATCCAGAATAATATATTCATCATCTAATATCATTACCTGCAATTCCATTATCTCTCGTCTCCCCTTTTTTTGTTATTTTCATTAACAGGTTCATCACATTTCCTGTAGGTAACTCCGACATTACCGTTCATCGGGATTTCCAGTATTACCTGTGTTCCCTTCCCCGGTTCTGATGTAATGCTCATCCTTGCCTTGTTCTGATATACATAATCCAGTCTCTTTCTCACCGCATACACTCCCAGATGAGTATGTGTCCGCTCTGCTTCATGATCTGGCTCTTCCTCTGTCCCCATCAATTTCTCCAACTGTTCCTGTGACATTCCAACTCCATCATCCTTTACTGTAAATACTGCCATTCCATCTGTAATTTCTCCTGAAACATAAAGGAAACAGTCCCATGTCGCATTTTCCACACCATGAACTACCGCATTTTCCACCAGTGTCTGAATAGTCATCTTCGGAATCTCTAATTCATTTAATCTCTCATCCACTTCAATATAAGATGTAAATTTATCTCCATATCTGGTTTCCTGTATGTAAAGATAATCCTGTACATATTTTATTTCCTCACGAATATAAACCATACTTCTTTTATTGCTGATACTTGCACGCATCAGACTGCTGATAGAAGTAACCATACGACAAATATTATCCTCACCTTTTTTTCGCGCCATCCAGTTGATTGTATCCAGTACATTATAAAGAAAATGCGGATTGATCTGTGCCTGTAAAGCCTGGAATTCAATATCTTTGTTAACTGTTTCCATCTCCACAACCTGTTTTATCAGCTGCTCTATTTTCTCTATCGTCTGGTTGAAAACAGAATTCATGGCTCCAATCTCATCCCTTCTTCCTTCCGGAAGACGGACAGAAAAATCCCCCTCCGCAAACTGCTGCATTGCTTTACTTGTACGCTTGATCGGACCGGCGATTCCCTTTGCCAGAATATCAGCAAGAAAAATACACAACATCAAACTTGCCAGAATAAGCATGATTGTCGTTTTCTGTAATCCTCTGGCTGTTTTCTGTAAGAAACTCATAGGAATCATTCCTACAACTGTAAGTCCTGTGTCAGAACTTCTCTGATATACACAGTCATAACCCTGTCCATCTGCAGTAAACAGAAAATCTCCTGTGTTACCTGATATTTTTTCTATCCAGCTTCTGTCACTGATTGTCGCATCATTCTCTGCGCTCTCTATCAGAACATTTTTGTCACTGTCCAGAAGAAAAATATGTGCAGACAAAGAATCTCTGGCTGTGATCGTCATTTTTTTCAGATAGCTCAGCTTAATAGATGCTCTCAATATTCCCACTGGCTTCATAGTCAGAGAATCTTTGATCTGCTTTGCCATATACATCAGGCCTTCCTCAGAAGCATTATAATAAATACAGCGTCCTTTTGCCTGCTCCGCCAGTTCACAGGATGTCTGAGCGGTATTTTCATTAATCTCATGATTATTTGCCAGCAGATGATTTGCTCCGTTATAACCATACAGCTGGATATCATTCATATAAATACTTGTATATCCCTGCAAAAGCAGCCTTCTGATCTGCCCTGATCTTGAATAATAGGAATACAGCTCTGTGCCATCCGATTTATATGGTTCATCAGACTCCAATTCCTCCTGAACCGTATTGTTATTTGCAATATACTCAAATGAATTCCTCACCATATCAAAATAATGATCCAAATTCACCGACAACTCGTTCACCACTCCCGCAGACTGCTTCCTTGTCTGTTCTGTCACAATTGAAGATGCAGACATATACTGCGAAACACTGGCAGCCAACAGAACAACCAATGCTACCCCTAACGTACAATACAGAATTTTTCTCTGTATCGACAGATTAATATACCACTTCTTTAAATTTTTCATCTCTCTTTTCCCTTTAATGCCCCTTTACTTTTCCCGTTTTTCACTGCTGCGATCTATTCCGGACAGCTAAAAAGCCGACACACTGCTTCCAGTCAATGTATCGGCTTTACTGCTTCATTTTATTATACAGGTATATTCCGTAACTTTTTCTGTTTTACAGATACTGACTGAATTCCACTTTCTCCTTGTTCGGACCTTCAATGGTAAAAAACTTCACACCATTTTCCCAGAATGGCAGGAAATGAATGATATCCTGTGTGGAGTTTAAACCAGCTTCATTAATATACCGGAAAATCTCCTCAATATCTCTTACATCAAGTGCAACATGATCGATCGCTCCATGCTCCATCTTCGCCGCATGATTCTCATAAGTCTCCACTACCAGAGTTCCCAGTTTCAGAAACACAACCTTCTCATTCGCTTCCTCATTTACAGTCTCAAATGCAGTCTCAAAACCAAGTTTATGATAAAACTCCACAGTTTTATCAATGTCATTTGTCGGAATCCCGATATGCTGTACCCCTGTTGAATAATTCTTTAAATCCATGATCTTTACCTCTTTCTGCTCATCTTTGTAGCTTTTACTCATTTATTTTCATAATTTTACTTATCCAAAATATACGCAGAAAATCATTCGATTGTCAAGAGTAACAACTGATTCTTTTCACTTGACCCCTCCGCTCCCACCACCTCATCCATTTTCTCTTACACAGCCAATAGCCAGCGCGAAGCAGCATCTCTCTGCAGGTGAATCTGGAGGGGGCTTAGTAACTCTAAGGTGGGGGAAATCCGCGTTATGAAGAAAAATAGCAACCTGTCTGAGCGGAGTCTGCGACGGAGCGAGTTTTGCATTTTTCTTCATGCTTTTAGCGGATTTCCCCCACCTTAGAGTTACTTAGCCCCCGGAACTGAACCTGCAGAGAGATGCTGCTTCGCGCGTCCCCTCTTGCGCTGTGTACGCCCCACACCAACAAACTTCCCCCAAATACTTACAAAAACCTCTTGACTTTCAAAACAAACAGCGTTAAAATTGCTTTAGCTTTTTAAACAGCTAAACCTATAACGCATAAATTCAACGAAGGGAACCAGTAAAAACAGTCCCCCTGTCCTCAGAGAACTGCAGTCCGGTGAAATGCAGTGACAGACCTGTTTCGAATATCATCCCCGAGAAGGAAAGCCGAACCCTTGAATACAGCCATCACAGATATTGCCGTATTCACAGTAAGCTTCCCCGGCCGCCCCCCGTTACAGGAGCCGCGTATATCGGTACGTTGCAGAATCGTACTTGTTTCAAAGGTGAAACAGGGTGGTTACGGAATATCATATGTCCGTCCCTGCGTGGGGCGGACTTTTTTTATGTTATAGGAAATTACTCCATAATATTCCCATAACATAAAAAAGCCCTGACACACGAGACATACTTTCTTTTCCAGGCTGTCGATCTGAAACCGAAACACTACTTCTGTTTTTCGCAGATAACAGAATTCACCACAGATGAAAAATGTAACTAATTACATATTATAACCATTACATTCCATCTGCCTTGAATCTGCTCCAAATTCCGAAAAACAGCAGCAAATTTTTTGAGAGGAGTAGAGAGCATGAAAATCTACAAAAAAATCATGAACGCACTGGCTGCAGTAGAAAAGATCGTCCTTGTGATCTCCACACTGCTGATCCTGGTGCTGACTGTGGGAAACGTATTTTCCCGTAAAGTCATCCACCGTTCCTGGTCCTTCACAGAAGAACTTGTAGTAGCGGTATTCGTACTCATCACCCTGCTGGCAGCCGCACTTGCCTGCCGCGAAGGAGAACTGGTCAGCCTGACACTGGTCACAGACCGTCTTCCAAAAAAACTGAAGAAACCATCTGTGATCCTGATCACAGTCCTGAGCATCATCTTCAGCGTCATCCTTTTCAAATACGGAATGGACAAGGTAATCACTCAGCTTCAGAATGGAAAAAGAACCTTCGTATTAAACTGGCCTGAATGGATCTTCTGGTCCTTCGTACCCATCGGTGCAGGATGCATGATCCTTCACTTCATTGAATTCTGTCTGGACTTCTGCTGCAAAACCGACAGTGCCAAAAATACCGACAACAGCACAAAAAGTAACATGAACACAATCACAACAGACAAAAAGGAGGCCAAATAAATGATCAGTGCAATCTTATTTATCTCCTTCTTCATATTCCTGATCCTGGGTGTACCCATCGGAATCTGCCTCGGACTTTCCTCCGTATGCGCAATCCTCTACTCCGGTACATCCCTGACGATCGTAGCAACCAACATGTACTCAGGAATCAGCAAATTCCTGCTCCTGGCAATCCCATTCTTCGTACTGTCAGGAAACATCATGGCAAAAGCCGGTATCTCCAAACGACTGATCAAATTCGTTGATACCTGCGTAGGCCACAAAAAAGGCGGTATCGCCATCGTATGTGTTATCGTAGCCTGCTTCTTCGGCGCCATCTCCGGTTCCGGCCCTGCAACTGTTGCAGCTCTTGGCGCCGTACTGATCCCTGCAATGGTAGAACAGGGCGGTTTCTCCGCACCATTCTCCACAGCACTGATGGCAACCTCAAGCTCCATTGCCATTGTCATCCCGCCAAGTATCGCCTTCGTTGTATATGCCTCCATCACAGGCACATCCATCGCAGATATGTTCATGGCAGGTATCGTACCAGGTCTTCTAATGGGCGTGGCACTGATAATCGTAGTAATGCTGGAAGCAAAGAAACACAATATCAAACCATCCAGGGAAAAAGCCTCCGGCAAAGAACGCTGGGACGCTTTCAAAGATGCTTTCTGGGGATTCCTGATGCCGGTCATCATTCTGGGCGGTATCTACGGCGGTATCTTCACACCAACAGAAGCAGCAGCCGTATCCGTTGTATACGGTCTCTTCGTAGGTATGGTCATCTACCGCGAAGTTTCCATCCGCGATATGTTTGACATTCTGGTAGACTCAGCAAAGACAACCGGCGGTATTATGCTCATCGTAGCAAGTGCCTCTCTGTTCTCCTTTGTATGTACCAAATTCGGTATTGCAGATGCAGCCTCCAATTTACTTGGAAGCATCGCACACAATCAGTTTACCTTCCTGCTGATCGTAAATATCATCTTCCTGATCGCAGGATGCTTCATCGATGCAAACTCCGCTATGTACATCTTCATCCCGATCATGCTTCCTGTATGTAAGGCTCTTGGATACGATATAGTAGCATTCGGTGTTATGGCAACTGTAAACCTTGCAATCGGACAGGTAACTCCTCCTGTAGGTGTAAACCTTTTCGTAGCAATCAGCATCAAGATCAAAAAAGGTCTGGAAGTTACTCTGCAGGAGATCTCAAGGGCAGTTGTGCCAATGATCGCAGCCTGCGTTGCAGTTCTTCTGATCGTTACATACATCCCGATCACCTCCACTTTCCTTCCGAAAGCTCTTGCAAAAGAAGGCTCCTACACAGGTGATCAGTCCTCCGCTTCCTCTGACACAGCTTCCAAGGACGCAGGAGACGGCAATAACTCCTTTGACACAATCGCAGATTACAGCGACCTTGACTGGCCGGAAATGACCTGGAACTTCGCATGCTCCACTACTGAGACAAGTACCTGGGCTGATGGCGGACGTAAGTTCGGTGAACTGATGGAAAAAGCTACAGGCGGCAAAGTCAAAGTCAACATTTACGCTGCTGACCAGCTTACAAACGGCAACCAGTCCGAAGGTATTCAGGCTCTGATGAATGGGGACCCGGTTCAGATCTCCATGCACTCCAACCTGATCTACTCTGCATTTGATCCACGTTTCAACGTTGTTTCTCTTCCGTTCGTCTATGATTCTTACGACGATGCAGATGCGAAATTCGATGGCGAAGCAGGTGCAAAGCTGAAAGAAATCCTCAGTGAGTACGGACTCCACTGCATGGGGATTGCAGAGAACGGTTTCCGCGAAATCACAAACAGCAAACATGAGATTAAATCTGTAGACGATATGAAGAACCTGAAGGTTCGTGTAGCAGGCTCCAACCTTCTGATGGAATGCTACAAGAGATGGGGCGCTGATGCCACAAACATGAACTGGTCTGAAACTTACACAGCACTTCAGCAGAACACAGTAGAAGGTCAGGAGAATCCGCTTCCCGCTATCGACGCTGCAAGTGTTCAGGAGGTTCAGCCTTACTGCTCTATGTGGGATGCAATTTATGATTGCCTGTTCTTCTGTATCAACGAAGACATCTACAACAGTCTCACACCACAACAGCAGGAAGTTGTTGACGAGGCAGGACAGAAAGCAGTTGAATATGAGCGTTACATCAACCGCTCCGGAGATGACGAGATCAAAGAACGCTGGGCAAGCCAGAACGGTGTAACAATCACAGAGAAAGAAGACATGGACATCGACTCCTTCAAAAAAGCAGTTGACGGTATCGATGACTGGTTTGTAAACGAACTGAAGAGCCAGGGCTATGACGATGCCCAGGATCTGGTTGACCTTTTCACAAAGGATTCCTTCAATACAGTGGAAGATTACAGTGATCTGGACTGGCCGGAAACAACCTGGAACTTCGCTTGCTCCACTACTGAGACAAGTACCTGGGCTGACGGCGGACGTAAGTTCGGTGAACTGATGGAAAAAGCTACAGGCGGAAAGGTTAAAGTCAATATTTATGCAGCTGACCAGCTTACAAACGGCAACCAGTCCGAAGGTATTCAGGCTCTGATGAATGGGGACCCGGTTCAGATTTCCATGCACTCCAACCTGATCTACTCTGCATTTGATCCACGTTTCAACGTTGTTTCTCTTCC
>NZ_JAJCGT010000032.1:0-43679 GCF_020553185.1 Blautia sp. MSK18_10
GCAAAAATTTTTGCCTGAAATCATCAATTTGCTATTGACTTTTTATTTGCAGGCTCGGTAATTGAATTGCCGAGGATTCCCGCTTATTATCCTAAAGAATATATTTTGTCTTCATAATTTTTCATTTTATAAAAATCCTCTCTCTGTCTTATGCCTTCTTTTATCTGTATACAGAAAACTTGTCCCTGCTAGTGTGCCGACAAGTTGATTCTTGAAACAATCTTGCAGGATAAATTTTTTTATTTCAAGGCGGAGGAAGGCGGCGTAGCGGTGGCTACGGCGACCGACGACAACGCGGAAATAAGAAATTTAGACGCAAGATTGTTCTAGAAATCAACTTGTTGGTACACTAGTTTTGTTACCCATTTTTGCATACAAAAAGGACACCTGCCAAAATCTCTGCCAGTGTCCCTACTATATTTCTTTAAAATCACACATCTATATAGTATAAAAGGTATCGGAATCTCTTCTGTTCAAACAGCTTTTCCATATATTATGATGATATGGAAACAGTGGCAACCGGCTGACATGGTCAAGCTTTCTGACTTTAGTCCCTTCTGGCTTTGCGTCCCTGCCTTTCAACAGGTTTGCCTTTAAAATAATTTTCAGTTTTTCCAAAAATAAAATACCATGTGGCTTTTCTTACGTCAATAATATTTTGGTGGAAAATTTACATATATTTTAACCGAATCAAGTAACTCCCCTGTGGAGGTTACGAAAAGCAATAAGCAGTGGGTGAGGACCTGCTGTTTATTTTTCTAATCCCACGGAAAAAATGCCCATTCGCCATTTCCAACATACCATCTTTCATACCGCCGATAAAATCGAATCTATAAACATGGAAAGTTACTGTCCAGCTAACCCCTGAACAGTAACGGTTCCAATACACACTTTTTATTCCGTAGGGTTCTTTCCGGTTTTCCACATAAACTGCTAGTAAAACTGGTATCTTTTTTCTTAAAAGCGAAATCTCTGCAACATTCCTGACAAATCAGAGGGGATACTGCAATGTATAATGTGCATTGCCGGTATCCCCTCTGATTTATTCAACCATTATTCACAATTTTTTATTTCATTTTAACTTTTCTGACATTTGACCATTCACTGAATGTTTTTGAATTATCCTCAGAAGTACGGTTCCATGCATGTAAACCAATATAATAAGTGCCTGATTTAACATTCTTAAATGTAACAGTTACTGTATTTCCTTTTATCTTTTTTACATAATAATTTTCTCCGGAAACAGCAGGGCATTTCTGTCCGTTAGTTTTGGTAAGGGTATCACTGAGAACTACATCATAGCCCTGAGCGTTTTTGCTCTTCGTATATTTTACTGTCACTGTGGAGCCTTTAACAGTTACCTTACTGATCACAGGTGCTTGTGGCGTAATGGCACTCACATCTACTTTATGGATCTCAGACCACTGTCCAAATACTTTTTTGCCATCTTCACCCTTAAGCCATGCGTGGCATGCTACATACCAGGTTCCCTTATCCATATATGCAAATGCAGACTTCAGTTCTTCCTGATTTTTCAGGACCTTTGTATACTGTCCTGTTTTGAGCATATCCTCAGAGGTGCCGATCACATAATCATATTTCAGAGCACCCTTACACTCTTCATTCAGCACCATTTTTACGGAGTTTTGGGAAACAGATACATTCTTTATAACTGCTTTTGCAGGTCTGGTATAATTTCCGTCTGAATCTGTGATACTTCCGTCTGTACTGTAGGTATTTCCTTTTGTATCTGTTACAGTTTCATCTTTATTTACAGTTGGCTTTTTACCATCTGCATCAGGTGTCAGCTTCGTGCCATCCGGAAGTGTTACAGTTCCATCTGAACTGATCACGATTCCTTCCGGTGTAACAAGGTTTCCATTTCTATCTTTCTCAGTTCCCTCCGGGTAAGCATCCGGTATCGGAGTAACAGTTGGTACCGGCGTTACTGTTGGATTCACTGATGGTGACGGATTTACCGACGGTGATGGATTTACCGATGGTGATGGATTTACGGTCTGTATGATTGTGGTATCTGATATAGTACAGTTCTGAATTTTATCATCTGGTGTTTTTGTAATGTCACTCCAATATGTATCCGGAGCAGATTCACTGTTGGAAGTTATTTTTTTACCATTTACTGCTGTTCCTTTTGTAGAAGGAGATATAGTGACAGATTCAGTATACGCTTTACCTGGCTCCGCATTTTTGTTCATAAATGAATAAGCAGAACCCCCCTCCAGATATGCTTTTGCTGTTTCTACATTTCCGGTGCCCTCAACTGCATTGCCACCGTTATCACCATCTCCTCGTCCTGCAACAGCAATCAACGTTCCTGCTCCGGAAATCGTTCCGTTGTCAAGAATCACCGCTGCACCGCCAACTGAAGTAGTTGCTATGTTTCCTCCGCCGTATGCTGCAAGCTGGCTGCCCTCGCCAATAGTAAGTGTTCCGCTGCTGACTTTCAAGGCCGGCTGTCCGCTGTAGCTTTTTCCTGTGGCAGGATCTGTTCCTGTGGCAGCTTCATCACCTTTGATATATACTTTTCCTTCTACCTTTACATTTCCGCTTATCACAACAACAGGTGATGTATTGTGACGTGCCTGTGTTCCATTGGGAAGGAAATTAGTGTTGGAGTAGATCATGGAATTCTTTATGGTCGCTCCATCATTCAGAATCAGCTGTCCATTAATGGAAGTACCTGTCAGGAATTTTCCGCTATAATCATCGTGATTGACAGATATTGTTCCACCATTTTCTACTTCAATCTGTCCATATATGGAAGAATCTCTCAGATTCAATGTTCCGCCATTTTCTACTTTTATCTTCACACTGCTGAGAACCTTCATATTGACCATTGTAAGATCACATCCAGCCGGTATGATCAATGTCTGGGTTGTAGCTTCTCCCTCTGAAACAGCATATCCCAGTTCTCCATATGTACCGCTGGTGTGAGAGCCATACCAGGCTTTAATCTCTGCCGGGACTGTTACAATATCATCTGTATCATTAAAATCAGGAATTACCCATGGATCCATATCATACATGTATTTTCCATCTGCAGTCTTGGTTGCATTTTCAAGCTTCAGATGATCTGCCAGTTTTTCCTTAGTACTGTAAACCTTGAAAGTAAGCTCATTACTTGTTACTGTACGCCCTGATTCATCAGTTACTGTAACATTGACAGGATATGTACCGATTTTAGCAGGAGTTCCGCTGAGAGACAGAGAACTGTCATATGTGGAATACATCCCTGCCATCCCACTTTCACTGTCAATGTTTACCTTTGTATTCTTTGTGTCAATTTTTACACCTGTTTCTTTTAACTCCTTCCAGTCAGCTTCAACAGGTTCCTGCCCATCCGGAAGATCAGCTGCTTCCACAACTACATTACTGTTTTTGTTGGATGAAACAGAAGTGGATGCCCCTGAAACTGCATCGTATTTCTGCTGCCCTGTAACAGCGCTTTCGAAGTATCCTTTTAATCTGACATGAAGAGTGTTCACTCCGTTAGATGCACCGTTAATATTAGTTTCACCGGAATCAGCTGTAACAACTTTGAAGTCATTTCCTTCTGCAGTTACCTTAAGATAAAGTTCTTTATATCCATCACTTTTTATTGTAATGACATTTCCAGTATGAAGTACAGTTGAATCAAATACAACACGATTATTACTGCTGTCTGGACAATATGCTTTTCTGCCATATAATGCTATTGCATAATCTGTTTTATCCCATACTGTCCCATCTACAGATATTTCTTTGATTTTACTGATATAATCAGAAACATTATTTTCATCAGCTGGTTTAATGATCTTGTAGTCTGTACCTGAAATTTCCACTTGATCTCCCGCAAATGTTGGCGCATCTTTGGTCTGTTCAGTTTCAGACTGTGAAGTTACTTTTTCAACGTTCCAGTGTTTTCCGGTTCCTGTTACCTTTAAAGTAAGATCCTTGTATCCGGTACTGGTGATTACAATCTCATTACCCACTTCAAGTCTATCTGGAGATAGTCCAACATAACCGTCTGAGTCTTTTTTAATATATGTTGTTCCTGTAAGATTCCACGAATAAGTTACTTCATTCCACTCTGTTCCATTAATAGATATTCCTGTAATTTGCTCAACATACCTTGAGTTAAGAGAAGTTTTTAGTTTACAAACATTCGCAAAAGAACCACTTTCATATTCTGCTATCACCTCCGGCGGTTCTTTCACACTTTGTGTACCCTCATCCTGAGCCACCTGTACATTCTCCTGCTCATCCGCAAAATCCGGTGTTCCCGATCCATCACTAAAGGAATCATCATCTGCCTCCTGTGTGATCGCTGAATCCGTAGTCATTGAATCTGTAAATATGTCTGCTGCACATACCGGTACAGAAGCAATCATGTTTGCCGCAATTGCCATAGACATCAGAATTGCCATTCTTTTCTTCATCTGTTTCTTTATCCTCCTGTAATATGATATCAGGGGCCAAAGATGTTTCGACCCTGACTTGAAGCTATCTGTGTATCATCTCATTTCAGATGAAGCGGATAAAATCATCCGATTCACCCCATTTCTGCAGTGGAAATTTAAATGATCAAATCACGCAATAGTTTGCTTTGGTTAACTCTGTTGGTTAGTATATTCTAACCTGCGTGAAAATGCAAGAGAATTATTCTGCATCTGTTGAGAAAGTATCTCATAAATCAAGCAGTATCCTGTTGACAAATTTTTATCATTTCACAGCAAGATAAGACAGAATAGAGCAATTATGGCAATTCCATAAAATAATGCAGGTAATAAATCAGGTAACATCCTGCTATCAGTCTGAAAATATCATCTTCTATCTCTTTTTCGCTGCTGTTTAAAGTAATTTTGTTTCCTTCTATCTGAAGCCCCATTGTATCCGCGAGATTCTCAACCCGTTGCCTGTCATATTCTTTTTCATCCAAAAGAACAGACTTCTCATAAACCCTGAATTTTCCGGTTTCATCACATTCCAATCTCAGATGCAGTTCAGGGAGTTTTCCGGGTTTAAAGGTTATCTCACTGTATGTCATAGATTGTCTTACTTTTGTGATCCCCTGTTTCACTGCCAGTATGATCCATTCATCCAATACAGGTCCTTTATACATAGGAAGTCCATATTGCAGATGTAATTGGGCTGCCTTGCTGATGCAGGCATTTCTGGTACGGTTATTCAGACGTTTATAAACATTGCTGCCCTCAACCGGGTAGTATTTCTTCAGTATCTTCTCTTCGGCTTTTGTCCATGGATCATTGGTTTTCCTGCTTAATCCCAGAATCATCGCTCTGTATTTGCATGCCTGAAGAGATCTTTCAGGAATAAGAGTATGCACATATCCGGCACCTTTTTCTTCATAATATCGGGAAATGATCGCATCCTCTTCCTGTGTCCATGGAAGTCTGTTATTGTCTGATCTGACATTTAAGTACTTAGCTCTGGACTGACAGGCAGTCAGAGTTCTCCCTTCCAATCGTTCTGCTGCCTTCCTGCCTTCCGCTTTGTAATATGTTCTTATAATTTCATCTTCTTCTGCAGTCCATTCTTTTCTTCCCTGTATGCAAAGACCTAATTTGGCAGCTCTTTTATTACATGCCTCTTTGGATCTTCCCTCCAGTCTTTTCTGAACTTCAGCACCTTCTGTCGGATAATAATTTCTCAGAATTTCATCTTCGCTGCTGCTCCATTTTCTGTTTGCCCCGGAATAAGTAAGTCCTAATGCAGCAGCTCTTCCTCTGCAGGATTCTGCTGATCTCTGATTTAAGCGATAACGTACCTTACTGCCCTCCGCAGCATAATACTCTCTGAGTATTTTATCCTCTGCCTCTGTCCATAATCTGACATATTTAACATCATTCTGTACAGTTGCTGAAGAGGAAATGTTTTTGGATATTTCCATTTTTGATGCCTGGATCCTGCAGCTTTTTGCAGTTCTTCCGGATAATCTTTCACAGACCTGATCTCCTTCTGCGGGATAGTACTTTCTTAATATTTCGATTTCATCGGCTGTCCATCTTTTTTTCGTATTTGCCATGTCTTACACCTGTTTTATATATTATTTCAAACTGAAATATTCACTACTTCTTACTTTTCGTAACCTTCGCAAAAGAATTCCATATGTGAGTGCAATATCTACATAGAAATTCCTGAATGTACAACATATTCATACCCTGTCTCCGTAGTATAAGTTTTTTCCTGTCCCAGTGCCGGAATAACAGATTCAGAGCTGTGCAGACTTCCACTTTTAAATACGATCATCACTTCTGCTTTCTTTTCATTAACCGGAGTTATTTCTATATTATTGATTGTGTTTTCAATCATGGCTCTGGTGATATCTTTGGGTTTTACGCAGGAATATTCCTTTGCATAGTCTAATATCCTGTCCATCTGATCTGTCAATTCTGTTTTTGAAAGAGGTTTCATGCTTTTCAATTGTTCCAGATTCGCTTTTGTCTCTGCTATCTGCTGTGTAAAAACCTTGTTTCTGCTTAAAAATTCTGCATCAGAAATGTAGCCGCCCATATTGTAATCCAGCAGCTTATCTCTCTTCTGTTCCAGTACGATTATTTCATGCTGTATGTTGTCAATTTTTTCTTCAGTTCCTTCTGTTTTGTTAATCTCTTTCTCATAAAGTTCCAGATACTTATGCAATATACTTTTATTGCTTTGAGCCAGATTGTTATAAACATCCGATATCATCTCCAGCAGGATTTCTTCTTTTACCGGTTTTGATCTGCAGGAAACTGCGCCCTGTTTTATGCGATGACTGCATACCCAGGTCTTTGCAGCTTTTCCGCGGACATTTCTGACTTTCAGCCAGTATGCAGCTCCATCTTCCGCACAATGTATAAGTCCGGTAAAAAGGTTGTCCTGCTTATAGGAAGTTTTTTTCAACTTGATATTTTTACTTCTTTCTTCCAGAATCCTGTTTGCATCTTCCCACAGTTTTTCATCCACAATTGCAGGGACATGGGTACCATCGTCTTTATACATCACCCATTCATCTTCAGGCAGGAATTTCTGTTTCTTAGTAAAGAGATCAACTATTTTTACTTTTCCACCAACATAGTAACCCTTATATTTAGGATTTCGGATAATATTGGCAATCACATGGCTGTCAATCCTTCCCCCTTTATAATTTCTGTATCCACATTCCCATAAAAATTGTTCCAGTGAATGGGTAGACCAGTTTCCCAGAGCATATTTTTCAAAAATAAGCTGTACCATTTTTGCCTCTTCGGGATTCAAAAACAATTTTCCGTTTCGCTTGTCCCATCCATATATATGTGAATTACCAAGAACCACACCGTTCTGTATGGATCTTGCATGACCGAAACGCACACGACTTGAAAGTTTTCTGCTTTCTTCCTGTGCAATACCGGACATAATTGACAGCCTGAGTTCCGAATCCTCATCTAATGTATTGATATTGTCATTCCTAAACCAGACAGCAGTTCCACAGTCCAGAAGCTCTCTTGTATATCGTATACTGTCTAATACGTTTCGGGCAAAACGGGTAATCTCTTTAGTTATGATAAGATCAATTTTCCCGGCTTTTGCATCCTGGAGCATTCTCTGGAATTCCTCTCTGTGGGTTACGGTAATACCGGAGATTCCTTCGTCTATATAACCATCCACAAGCGTCCAATTCTTTACGTCTGAAATCAGTTGTTCAAAAAAAGTCCACTGATGCTCAATAGAGGTTTTCTGTTCCTCCTTATCCGTACTGACTCGGGCATAATACGCCACATTCAGTTTCAGATCAAATATATTTTTCTGCCGGGATTTCAGTTCCTCACGTGTTGCATAAATATCCATCTTATTCCTTTCCAATCAACTGATTCGCTGGCAATATTCATCTGAACTGTCCATCTGTTCTCCATTCTTCGCGGCTGCTGTATTGAATGTACTCAAGGTTATAATGTCTTTCTGGATACTGCTGTGCAGTTTTTCGGAAATCTGTCCATTATCAAGCATTTTGTCATTAATCATTGTCAGTACAACCTGTTCCAATGTCATAAGCATTCCTCCTGTTCTGTATGTTATAATGTGCAATTTGGCATAGAACTATCCAGCGGTAATATGATGAATTTCACAAAATTATTATAACTGATTCAAAGATAATTGTTTTTGAGACGAAAAAAAGCAGCTAACCTATTTTTCATAGACTAACTGCTTAAAGTACGTAAAAAGCCAGAAAGATCTAACAGTTCAAAAGATTCTTTCCGGTTTTTTACACATATAAAGCGAGGGCATCGCTCAATCATCTAATTTGATGATTTTACGACACCCCCATCCCTTCAGATATATATCAGGAAGACAGTTCTATCTGCTTCATTTCTTCCAGAAAATCACGGATATAGGATACTGCCAAATCAAGGGCCTCCTGTCCAAATTCTGCGGAAGAATCTTTCGGATCAAAAGGTCCAAACCAGCCGCTTGGAGCAATTTCTTTGGTATCTCTCACAAGACGTACGATACCACCCTTGAAATTAACTGCCTGGATATAAGCCGCTTTCATATTCTCAGAAGGATCCTGTGCATTGATAGGCTTGCTAAGTTCCAGATGTACTGATTCCGGAGCAATTGCCATCATAGCTGAGGTCTCCAGAACATCACCATGGCCGCCATCAAATTTCTTGTCAAGTTGAGCCACCAGACTCCACCAGTCTACACTTGCACATACGCCCCCTTTGTGATATACCTCCAGAGCCGCCCGATCAATGGATGGAGTATTGCCGCCATGGCCATTCAGAACTACAAAACGTTTTGCGCCATGCTGCATCAAAGAGTCCATAATGCCATGCAGAACCATATACAGTCCCTCATAACCAATATTAATACTTCCCTCAAAGCTTAAGTGATAAGGACATACACCGTATGGAACAGTAGGTGCTACGATTACGTTATCTACATCCTCCACATGATCCGCCAGATAGGACGGTACCATAAAGTCCGTTCCCAACGCCCCCTGTGTTCCGTGCTGCTCGGTGCTTCCCACCGGAATCACAATAATCGGATCCTTCTCAAAAGCCTCTTTTGCTTGTGCTGTAGTCATTTTTGCAAGATACATTTTAAATACGCCTCCTAACTTTTATACTGTAAAATGACGATCAATAGTCTCCTGCGGCGGAGTTTCTGTAAATTTACTTACTACAATCATTACAATAGAAGCAATGATCGTAGTTGGGAACAGTGCATGGAATCCCATAGCCAACGCCTTGACAGACGGATTCAGTGTAAAGAGCAACAGTGAAATAATACCTACTATAACCGATGCGATTGCTCCCTTCGCTGTTGCTTTCTTCCAGTAAATTCCAAACAGAATCGGCACTACAAAAATTGCCATTCCTGAAAATGCAAACAGGTTAATTTCAAAAATACTGCCTGGCTGGAATACACCAAAGCAAATTACGATGATACCGATGATTACAGTTACTACCTTGGACAACTTCATAACATTCTCATCTGTAGCATCCTTATTGATAATCTTCTGATAAATATCACGGGTAACAGCACCGGTAGTCGTTACCAGAATACCATCGATTGTGGACATACCTGCTGCCACAATACCTGCGATGAAAATGGAAGCCAGGAAAGGATTCATGCCTCTCTGCAGAATCATAGGAATAATCTGATCTGCCTTCTCAATATTCTGAATGGAAGCAATACCATTTACACCGGCCCACTCAATCAGAGTTGCAGAGAAAAACATACCTGCAGTACCAAGAAGAATTGCTTTGAACATGGTCTTATGATCCTTCATGGCAAAGAACTTGGTAAACAGATGAGGCTGTCCCATGGTAAAGAACGACCATAGCACAATGTTGGATACATAATAAGTCCAAGGCATATAACCGTTAGCACCCGGGAAGGTCAGATAAGCCTCATTCATACTCTGAAGTGTATGGTTAATGTTAGAGAAACCTCCACCCATTACTACAGATACAATAAATGTAACCACTGCAGTAGCAATCATCAGAGATCCCTGGATAACATCCGTCATCATGGCACCTTTCATACCACCGCTCATACAGTAGAGAATAACGATAATACCCATTCCCACAACACCTACCCATTCAGGCAGTCCGGTAAATACATGTACAATAACACCTGCTCCGATAATCTGTGCGCCCATCATCGGAACCAGGAAGAAGAGCATCATCACGCCCAAAACACCGCTCATCTTCTTGGAGTGATAACGGTCTGTCAGGTAATCGGCCATAGTCAGGAAACCATATTTATGACCAAGAGTAATCAGCTTACGGCCAATAAGAAGAGCCGGAAGAATCATACAGAACACAGCTCCAGGTACAGAGATAGCCATTCCTGCATAGCCTACACCGTAAATGGTTCCCGGTGTACCAAGAAATGTTCCCATGGAAAACTGGGTTGAGAAATATGCAATACCACTTACTACCACGCCAGCCTTTCCACTCAATACAAAGAAATCGCCAATATTATTCGTCTTACGTCCTGCGTACCAACCAATAAATGCCATAATTCCAAGATAAAGTACCAGAACTGTATAGAAAGGAATCGGTGCTGGCTGAATTACTGCTGCTCCATTCATTTATTTGTCCTCCTCATCATAAGTGTGATATTCTTTTCTCTTCATACACATGCGATAATAAACAATAATCAGCACAAATGTAATGGCAGTGTGAACAATCCATCCGAATATATAGAGTGGAACACCACCAAATGCGGGAATATACGTCTCGCTGTAGAAAAACGGGAACGGAATCATAATTAATACAAACATAATCAGAAAAATAATCAACCATGTCCGTTCGAAGTGTTTCTCAAAAAGTTTCTTCATAGCCTTTTTCCTCCTTTGCTTTCGAAAGAAAATCTATATACTATGATTTTCTTTCGATTTTTTGTTAAGTATATACTTTACTTTATATTTTCCATTATACATGCTATAATAAATTTGTAAAGTTTTTACTTATATTTTTATGAAAAAAATATAAAACATTGCATGCGCCATGCAAAGAAAGGACATCGTGTAATATCTATGGATATTTTAGAGCATCTTCAAAAACTTTATCCTGCCCTGACAAAAAAGCAGAAAACAATCGCAGATTATCTAATTGCTAATCCGGAGGAAATCAGCTACATTACACTGGCACAGCTAAGCCATCAGACCGGTACCTCCGAGCTGACTTTGCTTCGTTTTTGTCAAAAACTGGGGTACTCCAACTTTCTGGACTTAAAGGAGCAGTTTCGGGACTATACCCAAAAAATGATTAAGCAGGCCTCCTCTTCTTCCTTTTTTCTGCCAGAGCGTACCTCAGGCGAAGACACCGAGCGGGAACAAATGCTTCATGAAATCTGCAATACAGAGGCCGCAGTTTTCTCTGATTTTATTACCAACATCAATCTGGAATCTGTCATAAAGGCTTCTGATGAAATCCGGAAAAGCACCCGTATCTACATCTTTGCCCATGATATTTCTCTGGTTCCCGGCAAATTTTTACAGAGCCGTTTGGAAATTCTGTACTTGAATTCTGCGTTGATTGATTTATCGGATCTGGAAGTCACCCAGAAGATTATCCAACAGCTGACGGATGGTGACCTGGTAATCTTTTTCTCTTTCCCCCGCTATTATTTTCCGATTGGAAATATTGCTAAAAAAGCAGCTAAATCAGGGGTACCGATTCTGACCATCACAGACAGTGATACTTCACCGGCAGCTGCGCACAGCACACTATTGCTTCTCTGTCCCACATCTACGAAGCTGTTTTATAACTCTATGACTGCACCTATGGCTATGCTCAATATTCTGGCATCCTGTCTTGTCATCGATAGTGTATCACCATCTGAACGGCAGATTTTTATCGACACTTTGCCATCCTGATTTTTAGCCCAAAAACAAAACCGGATATACAGGTTTCCAACAGAAAGCCATATATCCGGTTTCGTTTTTATTTTCTTTTTACTTCTCATAGGTGCCTTTTCGAATCACCTCTCCATGCTTCATAAAGATCTTTCCCCTGGCTACATAAGTATCCAGCGTCAGATCCTGATCAAACAGCAACAGATCCGCATCGGCCCCCTCTGCCACAGTTCCCTTGATTCCCAGTAAATCCAGCCCCTCTGCCACCTGACAGGTCATATAAGGCAGTGCTTCCTCCAGAGTCATTCCCAGAACCTGTACCATATATTTCAACTCTTTATAAAGTGCATCCACACCAGATACACCTATCTCCAGAAGGCTGCCGTCCTCAGCATAATTAGACCAGCTTCCGTGTCCGTCAGAGCTCATTGTGATATGCTCTGTGGGCAGTCCCCGCTTTTTAGCCTCCAGAACACATTCTCCCGGTGAAGTGTGCATACCGCAGGTCAGATCAATATAACCTCCCCGCTTCAGAAATTCGTAGCCCTCTTCCAGCAACTTTTCATTCCGGTTGACATGAGTGGGACGGAAAATCCGTACAGGAACAGAACTCACCTCCAATGCCCGGAATACCGGTGCAAGACCATCTTTGTCATCTCCCATGTGAAGCACCACAATGCCTGGCTTTCCACTGAGCATTCCCGCCACACGAGCTTTACTTGCAATCTGAACCAACTGATCACCAGTCACATTAGGTGCCCGGTGATCAGATATCGCCAGCTTCACACCCAAAATCTCATTCACGAATACGATGTCCCTGTCTGTTTCACCTGTGATAGTCGGGCTGGGATATCCGTAAGCACCTGTGAGCATATAAGCACTCACGCCCTCCTCACAGAGTACCCGGGTCTTCGCATAAAGATTGTCCACACTCCTGGTGATACCATCCGTACCCAGAAGTCCCACCACTGTTGTGATACCGTTCTCTACCAGTTCTGACATCTGTAATTCCGGTGTCCGCGTATGAAAGCTTCCCTCTCCACCGCCTCCGGTAATATGTACATGTTGATCTAAAAATCCAGGAGTAAGAATCTTGCCCTCTGCATCCAGCACCTCGCACTCCACAGGCAATTCTCTGATGGAATCCTGTATACATTCAATCTTTCCCCCGCAAATCAAAAGATCCTTTTTACCGAGATATTCCGGTGCGTAAATCTCTGCATTCTTTACCAATAACATAACTGTTCCCCTTTTTCCCGTAGCTGTTCATTACGCAGATACTCTAAACTATCATGAACAGTTACTTTTCTTTTTTCGTTTCTACTCAAAGTATATACGATGGAATCCGTTTTGTCTATGAAAGTTCTGAATAATTAGCTATATATCTCCACCATCAAGGTACATCCGATATAAATGTTTGTCCCATTGGCAGCTTTCCTGGAGAAGTAATTTCTAATCGGTTGTCATATACCGCCACCTGTATCGTACCATAATGAATTATCAAAAATAAAATCTAAGGTGGACAGATTGCTTTGTCTATTGTAATATATGCTGTATGGAATTTTACGAGGAGGATTTATCATGGAAGAAAAAATACTTAATTTTATTCTGGAATGTGCAGAAGTCCAGAAATTGGTTCCATTCTCACTTATCGAAGAAGAATTTAATCTTATTCTGGACGAAGCCTTAAAGTCTGTCATTACGGATGCTCTCTGGGATAATGATACTATTTCTGACGTAACTATAGGAACTGATGGTTTTACTGTCACATTTTTCGAGAATTGATCGTAAATATCAAACTAATCAACTGATGACACGAACACAGCCAGAAGCATAAACAAAGTATCTGATAAGCAGACATGATCTAATACCCCCTTATCAGATACTTTTTTATGTTCCATATCTTGCCTGCAATTTACGACCGTCTATAGCAATCCTCGTAAATAATGCATTTAAGACAGTTCAGCAGAGTGCGAAAGACAAGGAAGATATCTGCAGGCGTGCTGACGCAAGGCAAAAATATCTGACGCAGATTTCACACTCTGATGGACTGGATTAAGATGCATTATTTTAGAGGATTGCTATAGTCATATTTCTCAAGCCCCAGATTCTCAAAACAATATCTGGGCTTTCCAACACTCTTCCTGCCATATTCGATTGCCTCAGCCGGACAATAGCAGATGCAGGCCATACAATGCGTACAATGCTTTTCCCATACAGGTTTCTTATTTTTCATTGTCACATTGTTTAACGGACAGACTTTTACACATTTGCCGCATCCGGTACAGGTCTGATCTGCATAAAATGCCTTTGCTTTTACAAATGCCGCATAGAAGATATCATTCACCAGACCACTCTCAAAAGATGCACCGAAGCCACTTTTTGATGGAAGCTTCTCTCCATGTTTGATTGCCAACACAGCTTTAGCAATATCAGGACCTGCTGCCGCAACAATCTTCTTTGCTTTCTCCACATCAGGAGCATTAAACATGGCAATGTAATTCTCCGGCATAATGATCTGTGCCGTCCCCATATGCTTTAATCCTTTTTTCTCACTCAGTTTTCGATTGTATATATCTGCGCCACCAATACCGCTTCCGCAGCTCATCACATACCAGACGTTCTTCGCCCCGACAAATTCTGTCTGTCCGATCCAGTCAGAAACCACACGCGGGATTCTCCATGCATAAGTCGGTACCACCACTACCAGATTCTCTCCTGTCTTAACAGACCCGGTATCACCCGATTTGATCCGTTCGTTCATACAGATCAGTTTTTCCTGCAAGCTGCCGGCAATCCTCTCTGCTACATATTTACTGTTTCCCGTTCCTGAAAAATAAACAACCATGTCATTTCCTCCTCGCGCCGTTTTATCCTAATAAAAAGATATCACATTCGTTCCGTTTTCTCAATATCCGCGGAAGCCCTGCTCCAGTATCATTGATCTGTTTTCCATCAAACTCACCATATACAGAAAGTCAAAAAACACCACAGATTTCTCTGCGGTGCAGCCCGGAAGTATAGCGATAACTTCATGACAAATCTTCATACCAATACGGAATTGTTCAAAAATCTTTCGGAGTCTTACTTGCTTAATTTATGACTGTATTATAAACTGACTTTCGTGATATTATCACACAATAACATAGTAAAAACTCTATTGGTTTTTCCAACAGGGTTCTATCGATTACTCATTTAAGAAGATTCATCTACTCTGAGCTGAAAGCTAATTATATTTCTTGCATAACTGTTTATTTTTATACATATAAGCATCTGCCTCATCCAATAACATCTGCATTGTACCCGACATATCATCGGAGGATAATGCCCATCCGCAGGCATAGTCGATTGGTATTTGATTTTCATAACTATTTAATCTGTTTTTTTCTCTGTACAATGATTTTAATATCACCTTAATTTCCGCCTCGCTTGTATGATAAATGACTGCTATAAACTCATCTCCGCCATATCTTCCAACAAAATCCTTTTCTGGAATAACACTGCGCAAAAGCTTTGCGAAATTCAATATTAACTGATCTCCTGCGGAATGTCCCATTGTATCATTTACAGTTTTTAGATTATTTAAATCAAACATTATGCATGCTGTAGGATCTGTAATTATATCTTTTTTATTAAGTAGCTCATTACAGGCATTTTTATTTGGCAGTCCAGTATAGGCATCTATGAATGCTTTCTGTTCCAGCAGTCTGTTTTGCATTGCCATCTGCATTGCCCTTAGAGTCTGCATAATAACCAATATCACCAGACTCAACATATCAAGTGCCGACAGAAGCTCTATGGTACGAATCTTTATAGCAATCTTTTCTGAATAGCTTTCTGCGGCAGAGACAGTTTCATCTGCCATCGTAAAATATATTTCACTCATATTAACAATGTCTGTATTTTCGTATCCCTTGTTTCTTACTGCTTCAATCTCTTTTTTCAATTTATCCCAGTAATCACTCTGAATTTGCAATTTTTCCAGATATTCTTCGTCATTGAGTTTTACCAGATCATAATGTCCATCCTGATATCTTAATCCAAGAAAAATATCATCCAAATATTTAATTAATTCTTCATTTTGGTTTCCTGTAATTTCTAATTTTACTTCGCGCTGTGTAGCTCCACGTACTAGGCCTGCATAATTTATTACGCGTGCTGTCCCCTGTAGCCTACTAATCTGAATCATCATAAAAATAATAAGAACTACTAATATCAATATAAGGAAACTCTGTATAATACCTATTATATTTTTACCTTTTTTCTTGTTTGTCTGCATTTTGCAATTTATCCTGAACCTTAAATAATATTCATTTCAATAACTATGCTATTCCTTTACTTTCTCCCTGCATTTTGGGCAAATACCTTTAAATGAAATATCATAATCTAAATATTTTATTCCATTCGTGTCATGAATCATTTCTATCAAGTCTGATATTTCATCCACGTCTACACCTGATACCTCACCGCATTTTACACACCTGACATTGTAATGATTTTTTAAGTTAAATCGAATCACTTTATTAAAAAAATACCTACAATAAGTACCTTTTTAATAAGATGTTATCTCTATTCTGCGTTCAAAAATATATTCCGTATCTGACGATAGATCATACCTGAACGCATAGCCAAGTCTGTCAAATTTTTTTATATCCTCAGGATTTTCAATACTATTTTCAGCCATGAACCTAACCATTTCACCACGAGCCATCTTCGCATATGTACCTTTTGTCACCAGTTTATCTCCTGATAACTCGCAAAATACAATTGTAATATACTTATCCCGTAATGTCAGATACTTTTCTATAGATTTGGAATATTCTTTTGATGCCAGGTTAATTATAATCCTACTGTTGTCGATCACTGAACAATACAACATATCTCCCCAGTATTCATATAAGTTTTTTGCATCTCCTATGCCGACTTTTGCCTGCATTTCCAAGCGGTAAGGTGTCACGCCATCCAACGGTTTTAGAACGCCATAAAACGCAGATAGTATTCTCAAATGATTTTGTACATACTCAAACTGACTGTCCTCAAACACGGATGGAGCCATATATTGAAAAGCAATTCCTTCATATGATAAGACAGCTGGAGTAAGTAAATGATAAAGATCCATGTTTTCCAATCTATTGAAGTTCTGTTCTGTAATTTTGTCATTACATTTCCAGATAGTCTTCAGTTCTTCTTTTGACTTGCTTTTCAACCAACTTTGTATCTCTGTCGTCTTTTCAATAAATTCAGGCAATCCATCCGGCGCTATGCTGTCAGTATCTGTAATCATCTTTTTAGCAGGGGATAATATTATCTTCATTAATCTAATTCCTTAAGCATATTTTCAGGATCATCTGCTGCTTTGACTTTATCATTGGCTTTGATGATAACTCCCTGTTCATCGATAAGATATGTAGTTCTTACCACAACCATAGAGACTTTGCCATAATTTTTCTTTTCTTTCCATACATCATAAGCTTCAATAACTTTCCGCTCTGGATCTGCTAAAAGTGTAAATGCCAGTCCATATTTTTCCTCAAATCTCTTATGAGAGGATACAGAATCCTTACTGACCCCAAGAATAACTGCACCTTTTTCAATAAACTGAGGATATCTCTCGGAAAAACCACATGCCTGTTTCGTACATCCCGCTGTATTATCCTTGGGATAGAAATATAATACTACTTTTTTTCCTGCATAATCCGATAATCTGTGTATTTTTCCATTTTGATCTGGCAACTCAAAATCAGGTGCCTTGACCCCTACTTCCAACATTAATTATTCCTCCCTCTCTGTAACTTTCTCTTTATTCACCTTTTTCTTCCTATTCCCGGAAATCATTTTATGCCCTGTATATATCGCCATTGTCATACATAGTATAGAGCTTAACGCAAAGTATTTGTGGCTTGATTTTAACCCTTTATGTCCAGTGTAAAAAGTACCAATCATTGTGATCAATGCTCCTACTGACCAATATTTATGTGCTTTCATATAATTCCTCCGTCTTTTATCTTCGGTGTTTTTAATTGTAATTATACTATACAATAATCAGATGTCAATTTGATAATGAAACAATCAGGGCAGCCGGGTCTTTGACAGTTACATCGATTATAAAGTCCATTAATCCCGCATAAACTCTAGGTTTTCTTTGTCAATCAATTTGTTTTGATTTATAGTAATGTCGAAAGTAGTTGAATTATTTTAAATCAGATAGTATTATCTTTTATAGAATCTTATCTATTACTGAAGTAACGAGAATGCGACGCGCAGTTATTCAAACACTTTGAATACATCAAATCCCGGATCTTCTCTCTGGTATATTATCTTCTGTTTTTCATTTATTATAGTTAATTGCCCCGAACTTGCATTGTAATCAATCGAATTTATGCCACTGTTCGATTTGAAGAAATCGATTTTTTCCTGCATAACCTTGATAAGATTCTGTGAATAAATCTGGTTCGGTAAGGATTTATCACTAACCTCATACAGACGGTCAAAGGAAAGATTCTGACACACCCCTTTCAATGTGTGCGCACTGCGGAAAGCATCTTCATAATTTTTATTTTCCAATGCCTGTTTTAACTGTAGATAACTCTGGTCTTCAAGGAACTTTAATGTAAATCTCTAAATCAGTGCTTCGCTGTGAAGGCGTCCCAAAACAGCCTCATAGTTTCCTCCGATAGCTTTATAGCACTCCTGCATTGTCATCTTTTAGCCCTGTCAATTGTATTCCACTAATTCATGAACCTCTGCTAATCATTATGAACATACCTTAAAATCGTTTTTATAACTTCCTCAATCACAATCGGCTTTGACAAATGTGCGTTCATTCCTGCTTCCATACACTTTTCTGCATCTTCCCTAAATGCATTTGCAGTCATAGCAATGATAGGGATTGTTTTTGCATCCTGCCGTTCCAGGGATCTTATTGTTTTTGTGGCAGTAAGCCCATCCATCACCGGCATCATGACATCCATTAAAATAACATCGTATGTTCCTGATTCGCAGGCTTCAAAGTGCTGAACAGCTTCTAACCCATTTTTCACTGTTTCTACTTTAGCCCCATTTTCCGTCAGTATAAATTCTGCTATTTCCGCATTCAGCTCATTATCTTCAACCAATAATATCCGGACACCTGATATATCTGCATTGAAATCTTCTTTTTCTTCCGGCCGTGCATTCGTATCAATTTTAAATGGAAGTACTACAGTAAAACAGCTCCCTTCACCAAGCTTGCTTTCAACTGTTATGGTTCCGCCCATCTTTTCTACAAGTTGTTTCACAATAGGCATTCCCAGACCTGTCCCATTATAATCAGAACGTGGGGAATTATCTGCCTGTACAAATGGAGTAAACAATTCATTTTTTATAAATTCTTCTGACATTCCAATTCCATTATCTTTTATTTTAAATTCACATGTCATGTGATCTTCTGATCTTTCAATCGTTCTCATACTCATGTAAATAGAACCATTCACCTTATTGTACTTCATGCTGTTTGTAAACAGATTCATCAATATTTTTTTCAGATGAACTGCGTTGCTCCAAACATATATACCACTGTAATCATCATGTTCTCCTATAACATGAAGTCCTTTTTCTTCTGCCTGAAAAGATAGTGACTCCGTGATTTCCTGACATACCTGATCCAGATTGATGGATTCATCACCAAAAACCACTGTATCTGATTCTAACTTTGCCATATCTAAAACATCATTTATCAATGATAGTAGCAGCTTCGATGACTCATATATTTTATTCATGCAATCCTTTGCCCGCTCAGCATCATTTCCGCTTTTCTCAAGAATCGTAAGCATACCAATAATACCATTGATCGGTGTTCTGATATCATGAGACATGTTATTTAAAAAGGAAGTCTTAGCCTTATTGGCACTCTGTGCTCCTACAAGTGCATTTTGTAATTCCTGCTGTTTTTCTTCAAGCTCCTGATTCAGCTTCAATGCCTGCTCAGCAGACTTCTTGGATTTTTCTTCCGCACGTTTTGATTTTTTCAAAGAATCAAGAATTATACACAGGACAACGAAAAAAGAAATTCCAGCGATAAGTAATACTGTCAGTAAATTGTCCTGAATAAAATCCTTCGCTGTAACTTTTCGTGAGGAAACATTATACGAAACTACTGCACCTGAAAATTGAGTTGTAGGCATAGATGTCAGTGTTTTATTCAGAATGGACAAAAGAACCGGTTCTCCCTGCTGAATAGCAAATGGAACATCAGCTTCTTTTGTCAGGAAAACACTATGAAGCTTATTATTTTTCAAATAGTCTGAAACAGTACCTGAATTGCTTACAATACAATCCGTCTCCCCTTTCTGCATTGCTTTTACTGCTGCATCTGATGTTTCATATTCCACAACCTTCCATTGCGGATAATTGTATGAAAGATATGCTTTCAATGCAAAATCATCTTTTTCAACGGCAACTATATTCTCTTTATTTTCATCAAAAGAATCCTTTGCCGTAATTGCTGCCATATTCAGAGTCAATAGCGTATCCGACAAAGCAAATCCATTTGTTTCTGCAAAGTATGGATTCTGGTTTGCATGAAAAATCAGGTCTATTTTTCCATCCTGCAATGCCTGAAGCAGTTCACTTCTTGTCTCATATTCATTTAATTCATATTCCAGAGTCTGACCTTGCAGACAATTTTCTGCAAGATCCACATAATCTGTAATAACACCTGTCAGTTTACCTGTTGATGGATCTACACTGCTGATACCTCCATCCTGATTCAAATACCCTATCCGGATTGCACCATGCTGCCCGATCCACTCACTTTCTTCTTTTGAAAGAAACGAGCTGCTCTGTGCAGAAAGATAACGCCTGTAGAGATCATCTGTGTAAAATGGGTTGTCATCCTTGATTCTGCGCATAGCACTATCCAGTGATTCTTTGATATCCGGACGTTCTGGATTTATAGCGAAATAGATTTCTGTCTCTCCAATACTTGTAAGCGGTGAAATATCCGATTCTTCCCAACGGGGGTCTTCTTGCGAAACGAAGCAGTCAATTTCATGGTTCGACAGTTTGTCCATAATTTCTGTGTTTGTAGAAACATTGATATGCTTCGTATACAGACCATATTTTGATTCCCATTCATTAAGCACATCCTCCACTATATTATCTTTAAACACACCAATATTTTTTCCCTCAAAAGAATCCAAATTTCCTGCTGTAAGATCCATATTGGATGCATCCGTATAGATGTAATATTTCTCTTCCCCCATAGGCATATCGGAAAAAAGCATTTTTTCAGCACGTTCGTCTGTATAGGAAATGCCACCAAGAATATCAATCTCTCCATTTTCCAACTGTGTAAAGCAGTTTTTCCAATCACTTGTTATGTATTTATATGTCCATCCTGCATAACCTGCAATATCTTGAAGATACTCATAACCATAGCCGCTTCTTTCTCCCTTTTCATTGACTACATTATAAGTTTCCTCAAAAGATCCTACCCGGATAACATTGTCAGAGTTTTCTTTGGCAGATGCAGGAACGGATAAAACAATAAAACATATAATTGTGCAAAATATAATGTAACAAAATTTGAAATTCATTATATTCTGTACTAATTTGCACTTCTTCATCTTTCTCCCCTCCTCTAGGCTACAGTTGCTTGCTTGCTTCCAGATTTTAATTTTACATTCATTAATTATCAATAACCTCCACACTATTTTTCACAATATTTTTCCAAACAGCTTCTGTATTACTTATTCAAGTGCTCTACCATAAAAAAGCACTGTCAAACAGACAGTGCACCTCATTTCATGCAACTGGCTGCCATTTTACAGGCCCTGTAGCTTTGCGTCCCAGACTTTCATCTGGTTTGCCAATTTCCATATTATAGCTTTAATACTTATGCAAAAAAACTGGTTTTATTATACTATAGCACTCTACTGTACACAAGAAAAACATTACCGTTTTAACGCCAAAAAATAAAAAAAAGAACAGCCGATACATATACTCGAACTGTTCTTCTACTTCCGAAGACCACGCAGCATTGACATTACTGTTTCCTGCTCATTTGTACTCAGATCGTTCCATATCCCTAGAACTTTCACCCGCTAAAAACAATATTTCCTATCGTCTGCCTTCACCCGCTAACAACAATGTAACCACATAGTAAATAATTCCAAATACAGCTATACTTCCCATCATAATGCCAATCATCTGATTTATACTCACCACATTTCCATGAAATACCGGATTGCAATCAAGCGTGTCTCTTATCGCTTCAACCATTTCATCCGGATAATTTTTTCTCTCCATCTCTCTGAAAACTCCGTGAAGCATATGATTCTTAATCAATGAAGTGGCATATGTACTCGGAAGATAAGACAGTGCCTTCTGAAGACCTGGTCCAAAATTTGAAATCGGCATATAAGCACCACATATAAAACCATATCCTGCGCTGACAATTGTACCTACAGCCGAAAGCTGTCCCTGTGTTGTCAACGGAAAGCTAATGATACTTGAAAGCGTACTTCCAAATAGGACGAGCAATATCATATCAAATAAAACCCATAATATGTCTGCTGTATTCATATACCATCCCATTTTAAGTAAATATCCCAGGCATAATACAAACGCAAGTCCATTGACCATCAATGAATTAGCTACTGTTGACAGAAAATATCCCAAATAAATTTTTTCCTTGCTGACCGGTGCAACATTAAAATCCTTCCTTGTTCCATTTGCCTTGTCCTGCACCATAGTCAGATTCACACAAAATGTTACAGTGATACAGCTCACTGCCATAAGTGATGCTGTCAGTTGTGCTGCCACGGTTCCATTAATAAGCTTATCCGAAATTGTAATCATATCCGGAATTGCTGCTGTAAAAGAATCTTTGAAAACCTTTGCAAGAAATGTAGCATACAGAACAATTAGAATAACTGGTGTGATCATTGATGTAAACAACATACCTTTATCTTTAAAAAACAGTTTCCTGTTCCTGTCCATTAATGCCAATACTGTTCTCATCAGCGTTCACCTCCAAGCTTCTTTCCTGTGACTGCAAGAAATACATCATCCATACCGCCTTTTACTACTTCATAATCCGTGAATAGGTCCTGATGCTCTACAATAAGCTTCGTAGCTTCTTTCGTATTTCTTACTTTTATCTGATATCCGTCACGTATTTTTTTATATTCTCTGTTCAATGACTTTATTTCATCTTCGGAAATACCATAAACAGACACTATATCCTGTACATAATCATTTTTAAGTTCAAATGGTGTACCTTCCGCTGCAATACTTCCTTTGTCAAGAATCACAACATACCCGGCATTAGCAGCCTCTTCCATATAGTGTGTAGTCAGAAATACTGTCATATTTTCAGTTTTCTGAAGTTTCTCGATAACATTCCAGATTAACTGCCTTGTCTGCGGATCAAGCCCTGTAGTAGGCTCGTCAAGAATCAAAATCTCCGGTCTGTGCAATAATGCACGGGCAATATCAATTCTTCTTCTCTGACCTCCCGACAGCTTACCTACAGGTCTGTTTAAAAACTCGTCAAAATCCAGAATCTCGACCAGCTCCTGTAATCTCTTATCAAAGGCATTTCCTGTAATGCCGTATAAAGCAGCTCTGCTCTTTAGGTTTTCTTTCACCGTAAGCGGTTTATCAAGTACGCTATCCTGAAACACAACACCAAGCATTCTTTTTGTCTGTGCGCCGACTTTGTCAGTTTCTATTCCGTTTACTTGAACCGTTCCGCTGTCTTTTTTCTGCAATCCGCAGAGAATGGAAATGGTTGTACTTTTCCCTGCACCGTTTACTCCAAGAAACGCAAACAATTCTCCTTTTTTCACACGAAAGCTCAAATCATTTACCGCTTTTACTTCGCTAAAGCTTTTATTCAGATGACTGATTTTAATGATATCTGATTCCATATCTTCTCCTTTTGTTTCATCTTTCCTTAAATGACGCAGTATACGTTGGATTTACCTTTTTTAATAGAATCCATATGTTAAAAAGTAATATGAAGGCGAAAATCGTCCATATCCATGCCTGTGGCATTAAATAAAGGATTCCGTTTACATCTCCACCACCAAATGCTCCACTGAGTAAACACAAATATATTGGATCCAATACCAGCATAATTACTGTTATATAATAAAAAATAGCCTTCACAAGCTTATTCTTTATTTCACAAATTTTATCCTTAAAATATACCAATGTTCTGGTCTTCACATAAGCATTATAACCTCCAATACGTCATCTATTTTTCTTTCGAGGATCTGTTGGCTTTACCGCATCTTTTGGTATTAGCCAAGTCTTTCCCTTTTTCTCTGCTCCAGGCACTCTTCCCTGGCTACATAAAAGAGAAATTCTTCTAGATGAAATTCCCCATATTTTTGACATTTCGATCGTTGTTATATAATCCATAATTTTCCTCCAAACGATACAACAAGCCTATTATAAGTATATTCTTTTATCGGAATAGTTTCAACCAAAATTAAGTTTTCTTCTAGGTTGTTTGATTTGTTATTGTTTTCTAAGATTTTCACAAAAAAAATCCTCCTTTCGTATGTACGGATGCGTGAAAGGATGAAAGACGCATCCGGCCAAGAAAAAAGAGCCTACGGAAAACTCCGTAGACCCTCATTGCTTTTCTGGCGATTATAATAATATCACATCGAAATAGAAAAGTCAGTGCAAGACCAGTGCAAACTTTTCATCAGAATTAACTTCTTTGTTTTCCTAATCGTGTTTAATGTATTTAGTGATAGTATCGATTAATTCCTCCATGTTAATCGGCTTGGAAATATGGTCATTCATGCCTGAATCCAGGGATTCCTGAATATCATCTATAAAAGCATTTGCAGACAAAGCTACAATTGGAATCGTAACTGCATCAGACCGCTCTATACCCAAGGCTCGAATGGCTTTTGCTGCTTGGTGTCCATCCATGTTTGGCATCATAATATCCATCAAAATAAAATCGTATGTGCCTCGTGGATGATTTTTAAACAAATTCACAACTTCTTTTCCGTCTGATGCGCGTGTTACGGTCATACCAGCATCTTCCAGCATTATCGTAGCAAGTTCAGCATTTAAATCATTATCCTCAGCCATAAGAACATGAATACCCGTCAAATCTCTATGTAGATGTTGTTTTTGTTCTGATTGAATAACCTGTTCTGTCAACTCCAGTGGGATCTCCACTGTGAATGTAGAACCTACACCTTTTTTGCTCTCAACAGCAATTGAACCGCCCATCATATCCACATATTTTTTTGTGATGGCCATACCAAGACCGGTTCCCTTATATTGGGTTCTGGCATTAGCATCATCTTCTTGTGAAAACGGATCGAATAATTTTTTCTGGAACTCTTCGCTCATGCCAATACCGTTATCTCGAACAACATAACGAGTTATGATATGTTTCTCATCCGCTCCTGGGTAACTGCTGATATCCAAAGTAATCTTTCCGCCGTCCTTTGTGAATTTCACAGCATTGCCAAGAAGATTCACCAAAACTTCTCGGATACGCACAACATCCGCAAGGACATATGGGTTCTTTGAGATTTCTCGATGTACTTCAAACTTAAGATCTCGATTATAAAGAAGTCCATTCATAATCGCCTGGACGTTATCTGTCAATTGAGTAATGTCCATTGGCTCGGGCGAAATAGTAACTTTTCCACTTTCAATGCGAGTAAAATCCAGAACGTCATTCAACAAAGAGAGAAGATGATTCGAACTTTTTTGAACTTTCTCCAAGCTACCATGAATATCTGAAACCGTGTTCTGGTGAAGCGCAATGTTTGTAAATCCAATAATGGCATTCATCGGCGTTCTGATGTCATGGCTAATACTAAGCAAAAACGCAGATTTTGCTTTGTTGGCAGCATCTGCTTCCTCAGCGGCGGTCATTAATAATTGTTTTTGTTTTTGCTCTTCTGCCTTGCTTTTCTGGTAAACATAATAGGTATATAGACAAATTAAAAGCAATATAGCTCCTGCGACTAAACCGCAGATGATGGAAATATGATTCGTCTTTTCAACCATTCCATAAGCTGATTGCATATCCATTTCAATGCAAAATGCGCCAATGATTTCTCCTGTCCCATCAAGATTTGCGCTTACAGGATAGCAAGCCGTAAAAATCGGACCCCATGTTGTATCAATGATATCCTGAGAGTACACATTCTCCCCAGAAATAGCCCTATCAATATACGGAACCATTTCTTCCTCAATATAATCTCCAGGGTGTCTTACATCATCCGCATCCGGATTCAAACCGTCTACCACATAAACGAGTTTTCCTTCTTCATTTTTTTTAGCGGTGTAAATATATCGAGTAGAATTCAGTGTTCTGATTTCATTGAAATATGAAGAAATATCCTTATATAATTGCTTCTTTTCATCAGATTGATCTTTGATTTGATCAAAATCTTCTTTGCCGATTCTTCCATTCACAAGTTTGTGTACTGCATCTGCACTCGCTGTGTCACGTGTGATTTCTGTTTCAAGGGCGGTCTTAGTGTAAGAACTTTGCAGAATATATGTGTACGACGCTATTACAAAAATCATCAAAAGCCCCGCAATCACAAAGATACTGCCTGTATTCTTCAGCCTAAGGAGTTTTTTCAAATTAATTCCTTCTTTTGTTTTCTTCATGCTGCTCATTCACATCCTCTAAATCCTAATTTATCAATTTTATCATAGCACATTTTCATACAGTTTTTAATTCCAAAACTTCCAATTAAAGCCATCGGCTTAACGTAACGTATCACTTCGTTTTATGAAATTGGTACAAGCATCAGTTTCTGTTTCCGGATACAGAATACCACTCTCTCTTCCAAGTTTAAAACAGCGCATCATCCATATCATGTTTCGTGCAAGATTCCGCATGGTCTGCATACCGTTACTGAAAACTTATAAAAAGTTATAAACTTCTATGTTCCATTCCTACTTCAAAGAGTATGCTTTTGATGATATAAATATCTATCTACTCACAAGTTCTTGTACTCTCCATAGGCGTAAATTCCGAACTAACGTATCCGTACATATTTGCATTAACATTTCAGTGTCAGCCTGCAAATTTTTCTCCATAAGTCTTGAGATTTATAGATGCCTGGAAATCTCTGTCAATCATATTCCCACACGCACATCTATAAACTCTGTCAGATAACTTCAGATCTTTTTTGATATTTCCACAACAGCTGCAAAGCTTTGATGATGGATAAAACCGATCAGCCACAATAAGCTGGATCCCTTTATCGCTGCATTTGTATTCGAGCTGTTTTCTAAACCAAAAAAATCCCTGTGCCTGGACTGCTTTGGATAAATGTCTGTTTTTCATCATTCCGCTGACATTCAGATCTTCAATACATATAAATCTTGGTTTTCGATTTATGATCTCCGATATGGTCTGATTCAAATAGTTTTTACGGATATTTGTTAATCTGTGATTTCGTTTTAATAAAAGTTTTTCCTTTTTGATTACATTATTTGTTTTACAGTAACTTTCTCCTTTTTTATTTTTCTCGTAAGAACGAGAGATACTACGCTGTAACCTGCGTTTCTGTTTTTCTGATTTCTTTACTTTCTGACTCTTATTGATGTTCTTATACTTAGTCCCATCAGAGCAGACAGCCAGGTCTTTGACCCCCAGGTCTATGCCGACCCCGTCATCATTAAGTGTTTCCCTGCAGTCAGGAAATTCTACACATACGCTGATCCACCAGTTCAATCCGTCAAAGGATATTCTCGGGTTCATATATTTAGCATTTGTCGGAATACGTCCATGTTCTGCAAGTCTTACCCAATTCATTTTTTGTTTATTTGCTTTCCTGCTGGAAGAAAAGCCTTCAAATTTAACGTGTGTATTACTGAAGCGTATCTTAACGTTGTCCTGATAGAACTTCGGCATTGATCTCTTTTTTGACTTGAATCTTGGGAACTTTTGCAAGCCCCTGAAAAAGTTCTTATAAGCAGTACAGGCATCTTTGATCGCCTGTTTGGTTACATTATTTGAGATATTCAGTAACCATGCATATTCATCAGAATGTTTAAGCTTTGTAAATTCTTTTCTGAGTTCTGCATCTGAAAGGAATTTTCCGCCTTTTTCATAGTTTTCTATTTCCCTGGCCAAAGCCCAGTTATAAGCAAATCTTGAAGCACCTGCGTACTGAAACATCTTAGTTTTCTGTACATTGTTTGGTATCAACATTACTTTTTTGGCTTTTACCATCTGTTTCCTCCTGTATCAGTTCACGGACAAGTTTCTTAGCTATATTCGCTCGTTTTCCTTGTAATTTACAACTGAATACTGTGATTATCTGAACCAGATCTTCAACAAGTTCCTGCTGTTCGGATTTTTCAGTATTATCAATGATCTCAATCTCACAATTATAAAGTGAAGTGATATATTCTATCAGCTCAAAACCAAATCGCAATAGCCGGTCTTTATATAAAACAACAACCTTTTCAACCTGATTTTGAGATATTCGCCTGATCAATTCCTGAAGTCCTTTTTTCTTATAATTAATCCCGGAACCGATATCACTTATTATCTCAAATGGCTGTCCTTTTGCCAAAAGATATGTCTTAACATTATCGATCTGTCGTTCCAGATCATCTTTCTGTTTATGGCTAGAAACGCGACAATATCCAATTGTAATGCGTTTTTTAGGCTTTACATTTATTACCTGGTTGAGTTGCTCATCAGAATAATATCTATAGCCACTTACTGTAGTATGATGCGGATGAAGTTTTCCATTGGCATCCCAATTTCGTAATGTCTGGGCAGATACGCCTATAATTTTTGAAAATTCATGTATAGAATAATATTTACTCAAAGTATCAACTCCTTTCAATAATATTCTACTCTAATATCTTATAACACTCAACATGTACTTATATGATTTTATAATTTATATTTAACTGTTAATAACCTCCTGAAATTCATTTGGAGATAATATGAAAAAAATAGGAAGAAAAATTAAGAACATTTCTCCTCCGCGGAGGCATTGTCCCAGGAAAAATTGGATAAATGGATATGCAAAAGTGGTTTTCCGCGGAGAATAAAAGTATTTTGAGATGCAAAAAAGACTCCAGTCATATTAACTGAAGTCTCTTTCCATTCTGATCACTTTTTGTAATCCGTCACGCTGCAGGTTGGTAATCCTTTGGTATCCCATGACATACCTGCCTTTTTCTTCCATGTCCGGCTGCCAAGCAGGAATCCGCCAGACTGCGCATCCAGAATATACCATTTGCCGCCAACTCTTACCTGATTCCACTGATGGCTTGGGTTACTTGCCTTGGAGTCTGCGTGTACATATCTGCAGTCTACTCCGATTGCATCACAGAGTGCTTTCATGGCTCTGGCATATCCGGAGCATTGTGCTTCTCCATATACCAATGCACCCCAGGCGGTGTTTGCATAATTATACTGCCAGCCTTTATAAGCGTAGCTGCAGTTGCTGCGGAGATAATTATATGCAGTCAGTACCCTGTCATAGTCTGACATTCCTTTACGGATGTAATTGATCTTGAAACTCTGGACAACACTCCGGACCTGTGCCAGATGCTGCGCGTCCAGATACGGACCGTAGACGCTGCCATACTGATAATCACCTTTTACAGTTGCTGTTTTTAAGGTGATCTTTCGGGCTTTGCTTTTGGAACTGTAAATATTTTTGCCCTTTATGACTCTGTACGCCAGCACTCTGTACTGATAAGTCTTTCCGGACTGTACATTTTTGTCAGTTGTGGAGATTACATTTCTTTTTTTGACATTTTTCAGAAATGACCACTTTCCGTTATCATATCGGTACACCCTGTAGCCGTCTGCCTGTGCGATATAGCTCCAGGAAAGATTTACGGTTTTATTGTCCGTGGAGTAACACTTGTAAAGCTCCGGTGTCTGCAGATTGGCCTTTACATCAATGATATTTGATACAATCTCCACGCTATATTCTCCGCTGTCCGGATCATACACCATGTCGCCATAGACCAGTCTGTAGGAATATTGATGTCCGGCTTTTGCCGTAGTATCTACAAAAGTCAGATTTCCCTCCACGCATGTATCATGGGAATAGCACTGTACCTTGAAATTATCCCCGTAGTTCATATACAGATTGTCACCGAGGACTTCCCAGAAGTCTCCTATTACCCTGAAACTATCCAGTTTTTCTAATTTTCCACCTTGAGATACCGGCTTTTCTGAACGATAGATGTCTATTCGATTAGAGTCTGGAGTGGCTACCTCTGCCTTAAACTGAATCTGACTTGCCTCTATAGACTTTCCGTCATATATTTTCAAGAGTTTTGTATCTTCTCTTTGCGCTGCATTTACCGTAAAACCTGTTCCGAGACATATCCATAATGTCATTATTATCAGCAAAAATATTGATTTCTGTATAAATGAGTTTTGTTTTCTTTCTTCTAATTTCATGGTTTTCCCTCTTTTATTTTGATGTAATTCCTTGAGAATGCCCGGTAGATACAACTTAGGCTTGAAAAGGATTCATGTCCTGCAACGACCAGACAGAAATTACATTCCTAATTTCTGTTTGGTATTTGAAAGTTCTTTTCTTATTAAGTTGTTATTTGATGACTGAGCAAAGCTATACCATGTAGCGTTTGCATGATATTTCTTGTAATAAGTTTCATACATATTTCCTGAGGTTTTCTTGCCGTCCATATACCAGTCTCCTTCCATTGCATCCCCCTTCCATATGAACTTGTGGACCAGTCCAACAGACCCATCTTTTTTGGTTCCATAGTAATAATTATCCCCACACGCATTACCAGTTAGCTCTAACAGATATTTTCCGTTGTATTTACATATACCCAAACCTCCAAAATATGGCATATTGTTTCCAGACCATGAAATACGTGAGGTAACCCGTTTTGCAGATTTTCCGCCATACTTCCACAATTCTACATGATATTGAACTTTGTCTTTGTTATACCTTTCTGTTTGGTATGTCAGGATAAGTTCGTTGATGCCGTCATTATTGAAATCCAACAATTTGGCATAGCATAGTCCCGTCCAAAACTGTTTCTGCTCATTTAATTGAGCTTCCCCATATTTTTTCTCATAACTTTGTATCAGATTCCGGTAAGCTGAAGTTGGATCTTTGGTATTTCCTTCTTTTTTGACCGTTACCTTGCAGACGAGATTGTAAGTATCGCCATACTGTTTAACTTTACACCTGATATAAGTTGTACCGGCTTTTTTTGCCTGGATCTCGCCGGAAGAATTGACTTTTGCTACCTTCTTGTTATCAGAAGAATACTTTACGTTTGACAAATAACTGATGCCTGTACAAGGGAACTCTTTTTTCTCCTTTACTTTCAGTGTGATCTTTGTGGTATCCGTATCCGGCTTCAGGAATGCAAGTTTTACTTTCGTATAGTTTCTAATTCTGATATCGGGTATCTTTTCTGTATTCATCTTCAGGTACTGGTCAGATTCGATAATCTTATCCCAGGTAGATCCGGTAAACATTCCTTCCATGGTTTCATAAGACATCTGTTTTGCTTTCAGGATAAATTGAAACAGGATATAGATATCTGAAGCTGTATTTGTATCCCCGGATTTCAAAGCAGATACCTTTTTATTATAAGCTTTCATGGAAGCATCACATACAAAACTTAAGGAAACGGTTTTTAAGTAATTGTCCACTCTTTTATTAATTCCTGAAGCAAAGGACACAATGTCTTTGACAAGAAGGATTTCGCCTACCAGAGTAGCAGCCGTCCCCAGCTGGAATTTTGTACAGATGAAACCAAGATAGTCTTTTTTTAAGGATGACGAGAGTATCTGATTTTGTATTGTCTGTTTTGAGGCAAGGTAATCTTTTCCTTTATCAACTACTTCTCCGAGCACAAAATCTCCGATTGCTCTGATAGAGGCATTAAAGGAATCTGCCATACATACCTGACAAGCTTTTTTCAGGTTTTTGTCATCAGTATTATCTGCTATGGATGACAGAACCAGGATTTTTCCTACATCATCTTTGATATCGTTACGAATCGAGTCTGTAAAGCCAACTATGTAGATATTCATGGTATCACTGGTTTTGGAAAGTACTTCATATTCAAGATCTGAGACTATACCAGCAAGGTCCTCATCCCATACATCTGTTATTCCCTTCAGCATGGAATTATCTGCCAGCAGATCGATCAGTATTTCTTCGTACTCCTGTTCCCAGAGGTTATTTTTTGTATTAATATCTCCATAAGTTTTAATAAATGTCTGCAGAACTCCTCCTGGTGTTTTACTGAATCCTGCAGCCAGATTGACCGGATCGTCATATTCAAGCAAAGGATAGGAAGCGTAATCTGTATTCAGCATAAGCCATTTGACGTCATCGTATATTTTGGACTTGTTTACGTATCGCATCTGTCCTGCATCCGCTTCCTCCAAGGATTCTATATCAACAGAGTCTGAGAACTCAGCGTCAGCATTAGCTTCAAATACATCATCATCTGTAAAGGAATCTGTTGTATCATGGTTTTCTTCCGAGACATCAGACATATCTGTATTATTGGATTCGGCAACAAGTCCATCTGTATCCTCCGCAGCAGTCTCCCCGTCATCGAATACCGCATCCAGGTCAGAGGCCCATGTAGTTATAGGAATAGAAATGCATAACATGGCGCCGGTTAACAGTGCAGCAATGATCCTTTTTCTTTTCATTTGTACTTCCTCCGTTTTAATAAATATTTTCATTTCCATATGTAACGGCTGCTTTGCCAATGCATATTCATAAAATACGAAGTTTTTCTCAATGTCTTATAAGAAAAGTATATTACACAGTCTCGGTCATTTCAATGATGTTTTTGATTATTTTTTCTTCCACCGCTGAATTATCTGAAAAACATTTGCGGAATCTGATTTGATCTATCTGTGAAAAAAACGGACACATCGATATATTCTGGCTTTCATATAAAATTTTCATAAAAAAATCCGCAGCAGTTTCAGCCGCGGATGTATATGGGATCTCAGAGCACTAATGGTAATCCTTAGTCGCAAGATGGTATGATATCTGGATTTGAGACAAAGATCATACTCCGTTTTTCATACGGTATGTCGTAGAGATTTTCTGGCAAAGAAATCTGGTTGATTCTCGGGCAATCAGCAAATGCTCCGTCATCTATATACCGGACACTCTTGGGGAGCGTAATGGTACTAAGATTAGTTCCGGCAAACGCCATCGAACCGATCCCGACCACCCTGTCCGGAAGGTTGATCGCCTTTAAGGAGCAGCAGCCATAGAAGGCTCCATAGTCAATGAGGACAACCTGCCGCGGAATGTCGATCACTTCCAGGCTCCTGCATCCAGCAAATGAAAAAGCTCCTATCTTTCGAAGATTGTATGGAAGGATCACTTTTTTTAATCCAGGCATGTTAGAAAAACATCTGGGTGGCAGTATCCATACGTCATCGTTAATGACAGCTACGCTTCCTCTATCCTTCATATTTGCATTTTCTTTGATCCATTGTTCTAACATAAGAATCCTCTCCTTTCGTTTTTGTTCGTACAAAAATATGAGGAACGTCATAGGGATTAAAAAATTCGTCTGTTTATCATTTTGTTCTTAAATACGAGCAAAAGGAGGAGCCGTGGATGGGAAGTATATTTTCGGAACTTTTTAATAATTGGGTAAATGCATTCGAACAGGAAGAGGGAAAGAAGAAACCGATATATCTTCCCAATGCAAAGGAAAATTACAGAGAGACTGCAAAATATCAGATGATCCCGTCTGCAACTAAGGATTTCATGTCCTCTTTCGGCCAGACACAGTCTTTTTTTACATACTTCTCTTTTTCTCCCTGTGTCATGCCATCCAGATCTTCGACCATCAGACCGCGTTCTTTCCAAACATCCTTTCTTGCTCCTCCGATTTTTTCTCCAAAATCATTGATCATAGTAATTTCTCCTTTCGTTTTTCGTCTTAAAGGAATATGAAGATTTTGAGGAAAAAATAAAAAAGGAATTTTTGAGAGGAAAATAGCATGTAGGACTGGAAATTTGAAAAATTAAGCGTATAATTGTAGTATTAAAAAAAGGAGGAAAAGAAGTTGAAAAAATTACGTTTTGTATTATGTAGCTTGCTGGCATTCCTGCTCATAGCAACGTCAATTCCGGTAGTGACCGAAGCCGCTGCTAAGCCGGTATGTCAGAAAGCAACAACCCTGCATTATCAGTACAGCGTAGGCACTACGGTTATCATGGAGAGTCTCTACATCGGGAACTTATCCCGCTCTGCCAAAGTGACAGGGATAAGATCCTCCAACAAAAATATAAAGGCACAGTTAGGCAGGCTCTGTTACAATGCCATATGGATCGACAAAAAAGATTCCGGTCGTCGCATCAAGGATGGAGAGCAGACGACCATCAGTTTTAAAGTTAAACAGAATGGAAAAACCTACAAGCTTTCATCCAGGATCACTTTTAAAAGATTTGACCAGGTATTCAAAAGTTTTAAGATCGGAAATAAAGAGTATGCTTCTGATTTTGCAGGATACTGGGGAACTGAAGCACAGATAAAAGGTAAGACTGCAAAAATCCAGGTTGCACCTGCTGCCGGTTATAAGATTGATAAGATCGTTGCTTATTACTGGCATGGCGGAGAGAATGATGAAAGCAGGAAGATTAAAAATGGGGCTAAGGTAGCCTTAAAAGACTTAATGTTTATCTACGTATACTACCATCCGGTTAAGACACCGGCATATTTCAATATCAAAAACATGGAAAATCCCAAAATGTCACCTTTTAATTATGAATTCCATATAAGAGTCAAGTAATCTCAGAAATATTACAAGGAGAACAAAAACATGAAAAAATGGAAAAGTAAACTGATCGCAGTTGTAACTGCATTGTGCATGGCATTAAGCGTTCCTGTTTTTGCCGGATCAGCATCTGTATATGCGGCAACCCAGACAATGACTGATTCTATTCAGTTTAACAGAATGGACGGGGTTCTGAAGAAAAACAGTGTAGCAGAAAAGAAAGCCCTGAAGTTTATCAAGGGAACCTGGTATACGCAAGGAGGCGTTCCTTATCATAATAAAACAGTTTTTTCTGGAAAAACAGTTAAGCTTTACGCTCCCGGTTCAAAAAAAGTATTGTACCGCTACAAGATTGATAAAGTAACAAAGACCAGCTATGGATATTATTACAGAATATACTTGGGAAAAGGATGCTATGATGGATGGAGACTTTATTTAAAAGACAAGTCTACACTGGTAACAATGGGAAACGGAAATCCATACAGTACATCTGGATATAGTGGAACAGACAGTTTGGTAAGACATAAGTAATTTAAAAAGAGAACCTGAACAGGGTTCTATGTTTTCATAACCGGATTTTTTTTACGGAATTTCTTCTCAGTTTTTTCACCTCATAAAGTGCCCTGTCAGCTTCCCTCAATGCATCGGCAATCACAAGACCGTTTCTGCAGATCACAGAAGTACATCCCGCTGACAATTCCACATAATATTCTTTATCTGAAGTACAGTTAAAAGCATCACTTTCTTCTCTAATCCTTTCTATGATCTGCTGTCCATCTTTCAGATTTCCCAACGTGACAACGCAGAATTCATCTCCGCCGATTCTTCCCACAATACCATCTGCTCCCACAACCTTCTTTAAAACCTCTGCACAATGTCTGATAGAAAAATCTCCTTCGATATGTCCAAAAGAATCATTGATTTCTTTCAGATGATCCAGATCTGCAAATAAGATCAGCAGTTCTTCTCCCTCATGGTCTCTGTTCATCTGAAGAGTTTTTTCTATAAATCCCCTGCGGTTCATACACCCTGTCAGTGCATCTGATTCGGAAATAAAATTCAGAACTTCATTTTTCTCCTGTATTTCTCTGACCAGTATTTCCAGTTTCCGCTGCATAGTCTTCTGTTCTTCTGACATCTGATACATTCGGAGCATATTTCCAATCTGTCTGCTGATCAGATAAAATAAAGACAGATAAGCCGGATCAATCTCTGCTATCAGAATTCCATACGTATGCTCCCTTTCCACAAGTCTTTGTTTTCGTTTTATTTTACAATATTTTTTGCCATCATTCAATATATTTTAGTTGTTTTTACCAAATTATTTAAATATCTGCAACCCCTTTCCCGTTTACAGGATTCTACGCCTCATGCGGAGCACTATATATCACAGGTACATTACGAAGTAATTTCCTGCGACATACAAAAATTACCGCCAGGTCTATTTCAATCCGCGGTAATTTTCATTTTCTGTTATTCAGATTTCATGATCAGTAGATTGTCACTGCCATAATTATATATACAAGAATAGATACCAGACAGTACATGGAGTTTGTTGTGGAAACATAAGCGCTTCCTTCTTCATCTTTCATAAAAGTCTGCATACTGAATGTGGCCGGTGCTGACATATAACTGATAATTGCAAGATTGACCAGCCGATCATCACCTACCAGATAATGTACAGCAACAAGAACTCCTGCGATCATCACTGCCTGAAGCAATACACGTAAGATGATCGTGGCAATGCATGGCTTTAATAATTTCGCATTCAGTTCCATGCTGTATCCCACTACCAGTAAAATAATGGCAGTCACAGATGTGGTGAGAATATTTTCCACACTCTGGTACACGCCTCCGAAAGGACTGTCTAAAACTGCAAGGATCACCTTCGATAATCCTGCAATAATTCCCAGGATACTTGCAATAAATGCCGGAGTCTTTAATGCACTGAAAAACAGTTTTTTCACATCAATCTTCTCACCGTTTTCCACCTGTCCCAGCATTCCCATATATACACTGAATCCAAACAACAGTCCGGCAATATCCAGAACTGCAATACGGGAAAGATTTTCACTGCCACAGAGGCTTGTATATAACGGATAGGCCATAAGTCCCCCTTCATATACGCTTACCATAAACGGTAGATATTTCTGATAGGTTCCTTTCAGAAATGGCTTCAGCAAAAAGCCCAGACCAAAGGATACTACCAGCATTACAAACATGATCAAAATCAGGATTCCGGTTTCTTTATTATATTCCGCTGTTGCCAGAGCATGAAAAATAGCAACCGGAAGCATAACATTCGTTACAAGCACCTTCATGTTATTGATTCCGTCTCTGGTCAGAATCTTCCATTTTCTGCACAGCATACCGACCACGATCATAACCAGTACAGGCAGAACAATTTCTAATACATTCACTTTTTTACTCCTCCCAATATATAACTCAGCTTTGTTTATTGTAACTCAAAAAACCATTTTTCGCCACCTATACTTTCTGTTGTATTTTCACTTTTTTACAGTTATAATTTTATGTGAATTTACGAAAAAAAAGGAGAACTCAAATGAATACTTTCAGCATTCTGACTGCTCAGATCGGAATGTTCGTGATCTACATGCTTGCAGGCGTAATCCTGATCCGCACACGGGTTATGAACAGAGAAAATCTTGAAGTCATTTCAAAATTTGTAATAAAACTGGCGCTTCCTGTAATGATTTTTATCAATACTGTAAACGGAGTGGAACGTAAAACTCTTTTTCATTCACTGAGCATTTTTCTGATTGCGGGAATTATGTATATATGTCTGTTTTTACTCAGCTACATATCTGGTGTTTTTTTTCATCTGCATGGTAACCACAGGCAGCTTTACAGTGCCATGAGCGTATTCGGAAATGTGGGATTTATGGGTATTCCCATAGTAACCAGTATTTATCCGGAAAACGGTATGCTCTACATCTGTGTATTTACCATTATTGATCAGCTCATGCTGTGGACAGCAGGTGTACGCCTTACTTCAGGTACAGACAGTCAAAAAAACCGTTTTGATTTCCGGAAGCTGATCAATCCTGTTACTGTTTCCATCCTTCTTGCTGTGATCTGTGTGCTGACAGGAATCCGGCTTCCTGAAGTTCTGAACAATTCCCTTCAGAAAATCGGCCAGACCGCCACACCTCTCGCAATGATCTATCTTGGCGGTGTTTTCGCCTGTATCGATGTACTGAAAAATATCCGGAGACTGGATTATTATGGAATTGTCATCCTAAAAATGCTTTTGTTTCCGCTTTTCTTCTATGTATTACTTGGATATCTTCCGGTTTCTTCAGAAATCCGCACTACCATGGCTCTGACTTCTGCAATGCCAGTTATGTCCTCTGTGGTAATGATGGCAAATGCCTACGGATCAGATGGCGATTATGCAATGGGTGGAATTCTTGTTACAACTATCTGTTCTGTTTTTACACTTCCATTTATTTACTGGATTTTTCATTTTATCGGATGATTTAAATATAATACTTTTTTATAAATATTTATAAATTTCATTTATAAAAAAGTGTGGTATACCAACTCTACGACAGCGCTTTCCGCATTCTGGATATCCGCAACAATCTTCTGGAAAATTTCACCGGTTCCAGAAAGCAGATCATTGATCTGGCAGCCTCCACCATTCCTTCTTCTTATCTCCTTCCTGAACTTCTCGCAGGTTTTGGCAGAATGTATCCTGATGTATATTTCCATTCCTGGCAGACAGACAGTTCCGGCGCTATTAACCGTGTACTGGATGGGACCGTAGATCTGGCTTTGACAGGACAGAATACAGGAGACGACAGCTGTGTATTTATTCCCTTCTGTCAGGATAATATGGTGATTGCTACCCCTGTGAATGATCATTATTTAAACTTAAAACAAAAAGAACAACCTGTTGTTTTTCAGGACTTTATCAAGGATCCTGTTATCATCAGGGAAAAAAGCTCCGGAACCAAAAAGGAAATGGATATTTTTCTGGAAAATGCCGGTATTGAACCTTCCAGTCTGAATGTAGTAGCCCGCATGAATGACCTGGAATCAATTAAAAAATCTATTGTAAACGGGCTTGGATTTTCCATTCTTTCTGCCAGATCTGTCGTTGACCTGCAAAAAACAAAGCAGATTCTTCTGTTTCCATTAGAAGAATCTGCTCACAAACGCAGTTTTTATATTGTTTACAGTAAAAACAGAATTCTGAAATCCCATGTACGCCAGTTCATTCACTATATAAAAGAATACTATCAGACAGTCTGATTAATATTCTGATATTTTTTTGGCATCCAATTTCCCTTCCATGCATAGATAAGCATGAGTACCATTCCTACAGCCCATGAAACAGGATACAGTACATATATAATATCAATGCTGGTGAAATGTGGAACCACAAACTGAATCCACAGAATACGGAACAGACATAATGCAAGCAGCATCACTACCATGGGAGGTACCGTCTTTCCTGTTCCGCGAATGGTTCCTGCCAGGGAATGCATAATTCCCAGAAGGAAATAGAACGGGCAGAAATATTTCATTGCCTGTGCCCCATAATAGATTACTTCTTTATCACTGCTGAAAATCCCTATGATCGGTCTGGAAAAGGTCAGCAGGAGAATTCCTGTCACGATCGTATAAAGCACGCTCATTCCAAGAGTTACTCTCAATCCTTTCCTGATTCTGTCTGTTTTTCCCGCACCATAGTTCTGACCGGTAAAAGTCGTTGCTGCCATACTAAAACTCATTACCGGCAGAATGTTAAACCCATCTACTTTCAGGTATGCACCAAAACCCGCCATTGCACTGGCTCCGAATCCATTGACACCAGATTGTACCAGTACATTTGAAAAGGAGATTACCGTGTTTTGAATTGCAGTCGGCAGACCTACCTGGATAATCCGTCCTGCCATTGTTCTATCAATGGAAAGTTTCTTCGGATTTATGCGGTAAATATCCGGAACTCTCATCAAAAACCATAATGCAAAAATGCAGGAAAGTACCTGGCTGATATCTGTTGCAATTGCAGCACCCTCGACTCCCATGTGCATTCCGCCGATAAGCCATAAATCCAGAAAAATATTGGAAAACGAAGCTACTGCCAGATACATCAGCGAACGTCTGGAGTTACCTACTGCATTCAGGATCCCCGCTGCCATATTATAGATGACATTAAAAACCAGTCCATAAGAATAAATTCTCAAATACAGAACTGACTGATTCATTACTTCTTCCGGAGTTCTCATCCACCTGAGAATTGCAGGTGAAAATACAATTCCAGCGATAGTAAGAACAATTCCCAGAATAAGCGCAAGCATCAAGGCTGTATGTGCAGAACGCTGAACGCCATTCTCATCTCCTGCTCCATAAAACTGGGATACAATAACTCCCGCACCTGCAGATGCCCCCATACTGAATGCAATCAGCAGACAAATCAGCGACGTACTGGAACCAACTGCAGCCAGTGCATTGCTGCCCACAAAATTTCCTACAATAATTGAGTCCACTGTATTGTACATCTGTTGGAGCAGATTTCCCAGTATCAATGGAATAGAAAACAGAAGGATCTGTCTCCAGATGGTCCCTTCTGTCATGGTACTGATCGATTTTAACTTCACACTCTTACTCTTTTCATATGCTGCCACTCTCATTCCCCCATTCATATATTATTGCTGTTCACAACGCGTCCGGCAGCACCCTTCGGCATTCCTATTATAAAATATTTTATATAAAAATCAAGCCGCCACTATTTATAGCATTGCATTTCCTGTCAGTTTACTGTACAATACTTTTATATTGTAAAGTACGAAACAGGAGGTAATTTATTATGGCTTTTGATATCACACCTTATGTAGATATGTCCCCAAAAAAAGTTCGTGAACTAATCCGCAAGGGAGTTATTGATTTCCCCACTGCAGGAATGTGCCGTGGCTATGCGCAGGCAAATCTGGTAATTCTGCCACCGGAATATGCTGCAGATTTTGAAGAATTTGCACACAAGAATCCATTTCCGTGTCCAATTCTCGAGATTATCAAAGGAACTCCTGAAACTCATGACATGGGTGAGGGCGGAAATATCTGCACGGATATCCCGAAATACCGTATTTATGAAAACGGTGTATTTACAAAAGAAATTACTGACGCCTCCGAGTATTGGAAAGAGGGATATGTTGGATTTCTTATCGGCTGTTCTTTCTCATTTGAAGAAGCACTGATCAGAGAAGGGATTGAAATCCGTCATATCGCCCAGGGACGAAATGTACCGATGTTCAAAACTAACATTCAGACAGTTCCTGTTGGTCCATTTTCCGGTCCTATGGTCTGCTCCATGCGCCCGATGACACCGGAAAACGCAAAAAAAGCTTATGACATTACTTTCAAAATGCCGAATGTTCATGGTGCCCCTGTACATATGGGAGATCCGAAAGAGGTCGGTGTTGATGACGTTATGAAACCTGATTACGGTGAAGCAGTGGATATTTACGAAGGGGAAATTCCTGTGTTCTGGCCATGCGGCGTAACTCCGCAGGCAGCAATTGAGAATGCCAAACCGCCAATCGTTATCACTCATGCTCCCGGACATATGTTCATTACAGATATTCCGAATGCAGAGTTAAACGACTATCTGGAAGCAAAAAAGAAATAATCAGAAAGCAGCAGAAACCATGGAATTTACATTTCCCAACTATTATAAAGAATTTTCTTGCATTGCCGGGTCCTGTCCGGATACCTGCTGTGCAGGATGGCAAATTGTTATTGACAATAAAACCCTGAAGAAATATCAGCATTTCAAAGGTCCTTTTCACAATCGACTGCACAACGATATCGACTGGAAGGAACATGTCTTCCGCCAGTACAACCGACGGTGTGCATTTCTGAACGAAGAAAATCTGTGTGATATTTACACAGAAGCAGGTCCGAAAATGCTTTGCGACACCTGCAGAAATTATCCACGACACATTGAAGAATTTGAGAGCCTGCGTGAGATTTCTTTGTCCCTTTCCTGCCCGGAAGCAGCAAGAATTCTGCTGTCTCAGAAAGAAAAAGTTCATTTTGTTACCATCGAAAAGGAAGCCGCTGAAGAAACCTATGATGATTTTAATTACTTTTTATTTACTGCACTGATGGATACCAGAGATCTTCTGATAAAAATCATCCAGAACAGAAATGTCCCCATACGGAAACGCCTGTGGAAAGTACTTGCCATCACACATGATTTTCAGCTGTGTTTAAATAAAAACGAACTTTTTAAATGGGAAGAGATTCGGAAACGTCATGAAGATTCCGGATTCGGAAAAACATTTTGTGATAAAGTTCATTCCAGAATGAATACTTCTGACACATCAAAGGATCTATTTAAAAACATGTGGAAAACTATTGTTCCGGAAATGGAAGTTCTTCGTCCCGGATGGAAAGAATTTCTGAAGGAACGTCTTGATTCCTTATATATTTCTTCAGGAGAAAACGATTATATATATCAGAAAAACGAATTTGATTTCTACTGTCCGGACTGGCAGATTCAGGAAGAACAGCTTCTGGTTTACTGGATTTATACTTATTTCTGTGGTGCAGTCTATGACGATGAAATCTTTACCAAGGTTAAAATGGCTGTCGTCTGTACTTTGTTTATCCATGAGCTTGATGTCGGAACATATCTGAAAAACGAACATCATTTTAACCTGAATGATCAGATTCAGATCTGTTATCAGTTCTCCAGAGAGCTTGAGCATTCGGATCTTAATCTGAATAAATTTCAAGAACTGATGTCTGAAAATAATATTTTCTCCTTTGAAAATCTGTTAAAGATATGCTGAATGACAAAAAACTTGCTGCTCATTTCTTATTCTTTTTACAATTGCATTATTTGATATAAAAAACTTGTATTCTTTCGGATTTGGTAATCATCGCCTTCTATAAATTGCATTCACCCCAAATTGCGTATATTCTCCTGCTCGATATCCCCATCTGCATATACCCAGTTCCAGTCCATGTTCTGACTGTCCAATGACCGGTGCGACATCGGTCGGACGGATATCGCCTTGTGCCAGCCGGATCCTCCCATCTATGTTCTGTACCACTCTGGAAATTTCATCCATCATACCGAGCTCTATATAATATCTGCTGCACATATTCTCTCCTATTTTAGAATCTTTCTTATCTGCGTATCCGCGGCTTTTGGATAAAGCTGTTTCATATGATCAACAATTTTTCCCCAGGATGTCCGCGGATCTTCTTTATAACAGGAAGTAACATGGTCATATCCATAAATGTGTTCCGGAGAAGAATACACAGCCACATCCCAGCCGTACTCCACGCCTTTTTGATTGATCCTTTTCCGAAAGTCGCAGTTACACAGATATGTCTGCATCATAAGGCTGGTAATGGCTCCGTCAAATCCCTTTTCGCCATCTTTTCCAAATCCAGCCAATTTTTTCAATTCGTAGGAGTAGATTTCTGCATCATTTTCCATAAAATGATCCATAATATTCTTATGTTTGATCGGTGCTTTTTCATCCTCAAACAGAGCATCAAAATCATAGCCGTCCCTGCGGTAGTTGGCAAATACCGGCAGCCATTTTTTGGAAATAAACCCGGCTTTTTTGGCAAAAAATTTCCCGTAAAGAACATCATGCTTTTTTGCAATGGCAATCCTCCATCTCCACGGATCCCTCACCGGATCATCAGACCACCAATATTCTGCCACTGTCCGTTCCTCCAGAGAAAACCCCGGAATTTCGTTCTTAAAAAGAGGAAGAAAACCAACCCGGTTGATATATTCGACTGCTTCATCCACATCGTGGATGCATTTCGGATCATCCCATGTTACTCCATGAATGATCCATTCCCCTGCTTCGTTTCCCATGACTTTCTCCTTTCTGTATTTTGCTGTCTTAAGTATACCACACATTGACAAGGCAAGACAAAGATATATATTTTTATCGAAAAAATTGATGACATTTTTGTTACTGTTCATACACCAATGGTATTTAGATAATCTATACCCTTAGTTAGTCTTAAGGGTCTAACAAAAAG